>JAGSPS010000036.1 GCA_018262315.1 Deltaproteobacteria bacterium
CGCGCCGGCGGCGATCTCGGCGTCCATGCCGAGCACGTCCATCGCGAGCTTGCCGAGGTCGCGGTGCCAGCTCGCCCAGAACAGTTTGGTGATCATCGCTTCGCGCGGCAGCTCGGCGCGCTCGGGTCGCGAGAGCGTACGCAGCGCGTTGTAACGCTGGATCTGCAGTCCCATCCACGCGTGGGAGAGTCGCTGGCGGAGCGCGGGATCGTTCGCTGCGCCGTTCTGTTTGGCGACGTCGAGGATCTGCTGCAGCTCGTTCTGGAACTGGAGCTGCTGGCCGAGCGTCGAGGCGCCGCGCTCGAAGGCGAGCGTGCCCATCGCGACCTTCCAGCCTTCGCCCGGCGCGCCGACGAGGTTCGCTTCCGCGGTGCGCGCGCCGTCGAAGAAGACTTCGCTGAACTCCGAGTCGCCGGTGATCTGCACGATCGGGCGGATCTCGATGCCGGGCTGCCGCATCGGCACCAGCAGATACGAGAGACCCTTGTGGCGCTGCGATGCGGGATCCGTGCGGCACAGGGCGAAGCACCAGTCGGCCCACTGCGCCCACGAGGTCCAGACCTTCTGGCCGTGCAGCACCCATTCGCTGCCGTCGAGGTGCGCGCGTGTCTGCACGTTGGCGAGATCCGAGCCGGCGTTGGGCTCCGAGTATCCCTGACACCAGATCGCTTCGCCCGCGACGATCGGCGGCAGCAAGCGCCGCTTCTGTTCCTCGCTGCCGAAGGCGATCACGGTGGGGCCGAGGAGTCCCTCGCCGATGTGGCCGAGCCGGCCCGGCGCGCCGGCGCGCGCGTATTCCTCGTAGTAGATCACCTGCTGCATCAGCGTCGCGCCGCGACCGCCGTGCTCGCGCGGCCAGCCGACGCAGGTCCAGCCGCCCGACGCGAGCTTCTTCTCCCAGGCGCGCCGCTCGTCGAGCATCGAATGCTCGTCGCCGGGACCGCCGCGACCGCGCACGCACGAGAACTCGCCGCCGAGCGCGTCGGCCAGCCACGTCGCGACTTCGCGGCGGAACGCCTCGTCCTCGGGCGAGAACCGCAGATGCACCCTCGAAGCTCCTTCTCGACGCCACCTGACGCGTGTTGGCGCGCGGCCGTCCGGCCGCGGCGCGAGATCATGGGGAAGACGCAAGCGTGATTATGATACGCTCCGTCTCGTATGCAAGGATCCCCGCTTTGAGCGCAGATCCGCTCGCCACGACCACGATCCCGCAGCTCGTCGAGGCGGCGGCGGCGAAGTTCGGCTCGCGCGTCGCGATCGAGGACGGCGCGGTGCGGCTCAGCTTCCGGGCGCTCGCCGCCGAAGCGCGCCGCGCGGCGCGCGCATTCGTTGCGGCGGGCGTCGCGCGCGGCGATCGCGTCGCGATCTGGGCGCCGAATCATTGGGAGTGGATCGTCGCGGCGATCGGCCTGCAGTCGGCCGGTGCGGTGCTGGTGCCGCTCAACACGCGCTTCAAGGGACGCGAGGCCGGCTACGTGCTGCGCGCCAGTCGGGCGCACGTGCTGGTGACGGTGGGAGAGTTCCTCGGCACGCGCTACGTCGAGTCGCTGCGCGGCGAAGCGCTGCCAGACTTGACTCGAATCGTGTTGCTGCGCGGCGCGGCGAGCGGCCCCGACGTGCAGAGCTGGAGCGAGTTCCTCGCCGCTGGCGCGAGTGTCTCCGACGCCGCCGCGCGCGAGCGCGCCGAGAACGTCGCGCCGGACGACCTCTCGGACCTGCTCTTCACCTCCGGCACGACGGGCGCGCCGAAAGGTGTGATGACGACGCACGCGCAGAACCTGCGCGCGTTCGCGACATGGAGCGAAGTGGTGGGGCTGCGCGAGGGCGATCGCTACCTCGTCGTGAACCCGTTCTTCCACGCCTTCGGCTACAAAGCCGGCTGGCTCGCGTGTCTGCTGCGCGGCGCGACGGTGCTGCCCCACGCGGTCTTCGACGTACCCGCGGTGTTCGCGCGCATCGCCCGCGAACGCATCTCCGTGCTGCCCGGCCCGCCGACGCTGTACCAGTCGATCCTCGCGCACCCGGGGCGCGCGAGCGCCGATCTCTCGTCGCTGCGCCTCGCCGTCACCGGCGCCGCGGCAATCCCCGTCGAGCTGATTCGCCGCATGCACAGCGAGCTGGGCTTCGAAACCGTGATCACCGGCTACGGCCTCACCGAGTGCTGCGGGATCGTCTCGATGTGCCGCTTCGACGACGACCCCGAGACGATCGCCACCACCTCGGGTCGCGCGATCCCCGGCATCGAAGTGCGTTGCGTCGACAAGGAAGGCCGCGAAGTCCCGCGAGGCGAACCGGGCGAAGTGATCGTGCGCGGCTACAACGTGATGCGCGGCTACTTCGAAAATCCGAGCGAGACCGCGAAGGCGATCGACGCGGACGGCTGGCTACACACCGGTGACATCGCCGTGATGGATGCGCGCGGCTATCTTCGCATCACCGACCGCATCAAGGACCTCTTCATCGTCGGCGGCTTCAACTGCTACCCCGCCGAGATCGAGAGCCTGATGTACGGCAGCGGCCTCTTCGCACAGGTGTCCGTAGTGGGTGTACCAGACGAGCGCATGGGCGAAGTGGGCGTCGCGTTCGTGGTGCCCACGCCGGGCAAGGAATTCACCCCCGAGGACGTGGTCGCCTGGTGCCGCGCGAACATGGCGAACTACAAGGTCCCGCGGCGCGTCGAGATCGTCGCGTCGCTGCCGGTGAACGCAGCGGGGAAGGTGATGAAGTTCGAGCTGCGCGAGCGGGCGAGGCACTGAGACTCGAATCGGCATCGGCGAGTTCGGCACGAGGGAGATCCAGGGTGTCGAGAAAGAAGCGCCGGACGCGATAACTTGACGCGCAAACAACTTGACGCCCGGCACCTTCTTCAGCGCGGGCGCGCGATTCCTCCGAGCGCCATGTCCACCATCGGGTCTACCATCTTCGCCTGGATCTTTCTTCCGGTGAAGAAGAGACGCACGGCGATCGGGCCGACGATCAGGTCGGCGGCGAGGTCGAGGTCGAGGTCCGCCGAGACTTCGCCGCGCGCGACGGCGCGTTCGAGCGCCTGCACGAGCGGCGAGCGCCGCTGCAGCAACACCGGATCGAAGAGTTCGGCGAGGGCGGGATCGTGCGCGCGCTCGCTGGCGAGCGCCGGCAACACCGCCGCGAGTGGGGTCTTGTTGAACAGCTCGAGGTAGCTGCGCAACATCACCTTCAGATCCGACGCGAGCGATCCGGTGTCGGCGTCTTCGAGCGCGGGCAGTCCGCCGAACGCATCGACCACCAGCGGCAGCTTCGACGCCCAGCGCCGGTAGATGGTGGCCTTGCCGACGCCCGCGCGACCCGCGACGCCTTCGACGGTGAGCGCGCTGAACCCCACTTCGCCGAGCAGCGCGAGCGTGGCGTCGAGGATCGCCTGGTGCGCTTCCTCGCTGCGCGGGCGACCTGCGCTGGCCGCGACGTCCTTGTCGCTCGCGGTAGCGCCGCGTCCACTGCGCGCGCGCCCGGTCGCAGCTCGCTCGATCTTCGTCAAAGCCCGCCCTTCCCGACGAGAGCGCGATTACGATACACTACGTTTCGATATCCACCAGGAGGGGGTCGAGGCCGCGCCGACGTGCCCCCATCCTGGCGCAGTTCGAAGGCGCAGGAGGAACGCGATCGTGAGCTTCGTCGCATCCGAGGAGGCGATCCTCGACACCGCGCGCAAGGCGACCGGTCTCGACGATTTCGGCGGCGGCTCGTGGCGCGATCACTTCCACGCGTTGCTGCGCGCGTACGACGAGGAGTCGCGCCTCACCGAGGCGGGTCGCCAGATGGTGCTCGGGGAGATCGGCGGCGTGCTGGCCGCGCGTCTCGGCTGCGAAGCGGCATGGAAGCGCGATCCGTCGCTACTGCGCTCGGAGATTCGCCGCCCCATCTTCATCCTGGGTCTGCCGCGCTCGGGAACGACCGCGCTGCACTTCCTGTTGGGCCAGGATCCCGCGAACCAGGCGCTCGAGTACTGGCTCGCAGCCGCGCCGCGACCGCGTCCCCCGCGCGCGACGTGGCAGCAAGAGCCCGCCTTCCAGACGGCGGTGCAGACGATCGAGTGGATCTACCAGACCGATCCGGGTCTCAAGGCGATCCACCTGCTCGAGGCGGACGGTCCCGAGGAGTGCCGGCACCTGTTCCTCCAGTCCTTCCTCGATCACACCTTCGACTCGAATGCGACGATTCCGAGCTACACGAAGTACTTCGAGGCGCAGGACATGCGCTCCGCCTACGAGCGACACCGCGACGTGCTGAAGTTGATCGGCTCGCCGACGCCCGAGCGGTGCTGGGTGCTGAAGTATCCCGCCCACATGCGCGAACTCGATGTGCTGCTCGACGTCTACCCCGACGCCTGCATCGTGCAGACCCACCGCGACCCGGTGAAGGTGCTGCCGTCAGTATGTTCTCTGGTCACCGGTTGGCGCTCTCTCTACGAGGGCTCCGCGGACGCCCGGGCGATCGGCGCCTGGCAACTCGAGATGTACGCGTCGATGATCGAGCACGCGATGGACGTGCGTGCCCGCAGCAACCCCGCCCAGTTCTACGATTTCTCGTTCCGCGAGCTGATCGCCGACCCGGTCGCCGCGATCGAGCGGATGTACGCGTACTTCGGCATCGAGGCCTCGCCCGAGGGCAGCGCGCGGATGCGCGCCTGGATCACCGCCAACCCGCAGGGCAAGCACGGTGGTCACAAGTACACGCTCGAGCAGTTCGGCCTGGCCGAAGGCGAGATCCGCGCGCGCTTCGCGCGCTACGCGGAGCGTTTCGGCGTCGCGGCGGAGACCGGCGCGTCGTAGCGAGCCCTCCAGACCATTCGGCCCCACGGGGGCTCCTCCTGCTCCCGCGTCCGATTTCGTGCCACGCCCTGACGCGAACAGCCACTTCATCTCCAGGAGCGCGATTGCCTGCGCCCCAAGGAGGTTGAAGGTGCGCTCGAAGCTGGTTCTCAGTGCTGTTGCACTCTTGTTGATTGCCTCGGCTCGTCCGGCCGCGGCCGATCCGATCGGTGTGCCGGGTGGTCCGGCCTGCGAGAACGATACCTGCCAGGGCTCGATCTACTGGTTGGAGTACGACCCGACGCCGCTCGGGTCGGATGCCGACAGCACGCAGTACGAAATCGTCCTGCGCATCGACACGACGGCCTACACGGGTGGCGGTTCCAATATCGACGACGTGGCCTTCAAGGTCAGCCCGAACCTGGACGGCGTGGCGTTGCTCGATGCGCCGGGCGGTGCGGGCGACTGGTCCGCGATGCTCGGCGGCATCAACGCCAGCGGCTGCGACGCTAACGCCAGCAACGGCTTCGGCTGCACCACGTCGAACGATGACAGCAACGCGACGCTGCCGTTCGCGGGCATCTACGAGTGGCGCTTCGTGGCAGACGTTCCCACCGGAACCCTGCTGACGGACCCGTTTGCCGCCAGCATCAAGGCTCGTTACGTGGATGGCGACGGCGAGAAGATTGGCGCCCTGGTATCCGAGCCGATCACGCTCCAAGTGATCCCGGAGCCGGGTACCGCCCTGCTGCTGCTGCTCGGACTCGCGGGGATTTCCCGAGTCGGTACGGCGCGCAGTTAGCGCAGCGCCGTCCCCATCCCGGAAGGCGCCGTTCGCAGAGCGAGCGGCGCCTTTTCCGTAGCGGGGATTCAGCGGAACGAGCGATCGAAGAGCGCGTCGATCGCGAGCGCGCCGTTCTCGGTGAGGAAGCGCGTGCCGGTGCCACAGAAGTGAGTATGTCGGATCACCGGGTCCTTGGACAAATCGAAGCTCTCGCCGCTCCATTGGAACCAGCCGTCGCGATCCTGGTCGAAGACGAAGAGCGGTTTGTTGCAGAGCTTGGCGAACTCGGCGCCCCAGCCGGTGCCGCCCTTCACGGTCTGGTCGGCGAGGATCGTGCCGACCACGTAGATCTCCTGGCCGTGGTTCACCTGGAAGTAGATGGTCTGGAGCACGCGCTTGAAGAGCGGCGTGTCGGGATAGGCGCGGTGCATCAGCTTGCTCACGTAGGAGAGGCTCACGTCGCCGTGTTCCAACTCTTCGCGGGTGAGCACGCGGAGGCCGCGGCGCCGCGCGTCGTTGTGACCCTCGAAGCTGAAGTTCACTTCGTCGATGCCGTGGCGCTCGGCGGCGGCGCCGAAACGGGCTTCGGCGCCGTTCGCGGCGCCGCTGTAGAGGATGCAGTCTTCGGGCTTCAAGGCGCTTCTCCCAGCTGAGGAAACTCGCACGGCGACCTGCGGAACCTAACCGAGACCCGCGACATCGACGAGCTTCACCACGCGCGTCTTGGGATCCGGGTGCTGTTTCGCGCCCACCCAGCGCAGGCAGGTCGTGCCGCGACGGTGTCCCGCCGTGTCGAGCCAGTTCGGGACGCCCGGGTCGCGCGACGCGACGACGAGTCGTACCGAGCCGTCGGGGCGCGCCTTCGCGCCGAAGTGGTTCAGCGCGATCGTGTGGTAGCGGTAGTCGAGCGACTCCATCCAGTGGTTGTTGAGTTGGAAGTTCCAGTATTCGCAGGCGGGCGGCACCAGGTCGATCACCAGCGCCTCGTCGTCGGCCAGCTCGAAATAGCCGTGGTAGTAGACGATGTTGGGATCACCGTGCGCGGCGGCGGCGATCGCGGGGTCGAAGCGGGGCAGTTCGTTCTTGTGTTTCGCGAAGCCCTCCGCCCAGTCCGCAAAGATCGACGCCGTGCCCGCGACGTACGCAGCCGCCGCCTGCAGGCCGCGGTCGATGAAGGCGGGCGTCACCGGCGCGGGCGTGCGCGCGCCGCCAAGTCGCTCGATCTGCAGCTCGGCGATGCGCTCGTGTGCGCGATCCTGGAAGGTCTGTCGCACGATCAGCGACGACGTGTCCGGTTCCATGCGCAGCCAGTTCCTGCCCGGCTGCTCGTTGCACGAGAGGATGATCTCGAAGCGGCCGTCCGGCGCGATCTTCATCTCGCGCGCGTCGAGGTAGCCGGTCTGGCCGCGGCGCGTCTTCGAGCCATAGCTGCCCGCGTAGCTGCCGAGGCCGAGGTAGTGCACGGTGTTGCGCGTGCCGGTGATCTTGTACTCGTGCGCGCCGCTGATCGCCGCGCTCTGGTAGTAGTTGTCCGGGTTGTCGGCGCCGATCTTCACCGTCTCGTGCGCGGGACGGCGCAGCACCGGGAACAGCGGGTCGGCGAACTCGATGTACGACTCGAGCGCGACACGCGAGAGTCGCGACAGATAGCGGAAGCCTTCGGCGCGATCGAAGGCGTCCAGCGGTGAGCCGGGCCGCAGCACGACGTCGCCGGCGCGCTTCAATGCGTCGCAGAAATCCGCCCAGGCCGTTCCGTCGAGAATGCGCTGCTCGGAGTCTTGGTCGCTCATGGCGCGCCAGTATACTCGCGGCCCCCGCTGGAGGACTCATGTCGAACGCTCCCGAAGAACATCCCGCCCGGCTCGCTGCAAGGCGCTCGATGGAAGCCGTGCACGCCAAGGACAAGGACGCGTGGATCGCGAATTTCGCCGACGACGGCGTCGTCGAGGACCCGATCGGTCCCTCGATCTTCGACCCGGAAGGGAAGGGGCATCGCGGCAAGGCGGCGATCGCCGCGTTCTGGGACAAGCTGATCGGCCCGAACCGCGTCTTCTTCGACGTCCGCGAGTCGTTCGCGTGCGGCAGCGAGTGCGCGAACGTGGGGACGGTGAACACCGTGCTGTCGAACGGCGCGATCATGATCGTGAACGGCGTCTTCACCTATCGCGTCGACGCGCGCGGCAAGGTACTCGCGCTGCGCGCGTACTGGGAGATGGCGCGCATGAAGTCGGTTGCACCGCAAGCCGCCGGAGGCGGCGCGCAGTGAGGCGCAGCCGAACGAAGTCGATCGGGCCGAAGTGAGTGAACCGCTTCCGATCTCGCTCACCGTCTCCGGGGTGAAGCGCCTGTTTGGCGACGATCTCTCGCAGCTCGTCGAGTTCGCGAAGCGCGCTGAGGACGCGGGCATCGACCAGATCGCGATGACCGATCACCTCGCGATCGGCCCGCGCACGGATCGCTATCCGTACGGCACGTTTCCGTTTCCGAACGACGAGCCGTGGCCCGAGCCGCTGGTGACACTCGCGGCAATGGCCGGCGCGACGCGGCGCATCCGACTCGCGACGGCGGTGCTCGTTGCGCCGCTGCGTCCTGCGCTGCTGCTGGCCAAGTCGCTCGCGACGCTCGACGCGCTCTCTGGCGGCCGCGTCGATCTCGGCGTCGGCGTGGGCTGGCAGAAGGAGGAGTTCGATGCGTCGGGCGTCCGTTTCGGGTCTCGCACGGCTCGCATGATGGACGTGCTGCGCGCGTGCCGCGTGCTCTGGCGCGACGCGCCGGCGTCGTTCCACTCCGAGACGGTCTCGTTCGACGCACTCTGGTGTGAGCCGCGGCCCGTGCAGCCCGGCGGCATCCCGATCTGGTTCGGCGTCGCGGCGAGCGCGCGCCACGTGGCGCACGTCGTCGAGATCGGCAGCGGCTGGATGCCGGTCGGCGCCGACGTCACCGCGCTGGCCGACGGCGTGCGCGCGTTGCGCGCCGCCTTCAGCGCCGCGGGTCGCGATCCCGCGTCGCTCGGCGTGCGCGCGAACGTCCCGATTGCGCGCGGCGCGGACGGCCGCGCCGATCTCGATCGCAGCATCGCCGAAGGAATCCCGCGCCTGCGCGAAGCGGGCGCGACGATCGCGGCGTTTCCGATCGCCGCCTACGCGCGCCGTCGCGAAGAGCTGACCGCGTTGCTCACACGCCTGGCATCGCTGGCCTGACGGATCGCCGCAGCGGCGCGCTCCCGCCGCGCAGGACCCTCGGGTGTCACGAGCCGACGTTCACGCGGGAACCGTTCTGATCGCCAGCGGCAAGCTCGAGTCGCGCGTTCGCGGGCGGCTTCATCCAGGGAACGAGCACGACGCGTTTGGCGAGCCTCTGTACCTCTTCGTGAAAGGGCCTCTCGTCTGCGCGCCGGCATTGGAGGAGCGGGTCCGTCACGGAGAGGGGGACGAGGCTCTGGTTGATGACCCATCCGAAGGGTTCGATGCCAGCGCGCTCGAGGTCGCGCTGAAGTTGGGCCGCTTCGTGAACGGGCGTGGCCTCGGGCAGCGTGACGAGGAGGATCTTCGTGAAGCCCGGATCCCGCAGGCGCGGGAGCAGCCGACGCACTTGCTCGGGAACCTGGCCGGCGGTCCTCAGAACCTCGCGATGGTAGGCCTGCGCCGCGTCGAGAAGCAGCAATGTGTGGCCGGTGGGCGCGGTATCGATGACGACGAAGCCACGCACCCCATCGTCGACGATGCGGGCGAACGCACGGAAGACCGCGATCTCCTCGGTGCAGGGCGAGCGCAGGTCTTCTTCCAGCAACGCCCCCCGGCTGCATCCAGCCCGGCGCCGGCGCCGCGCACGACTTCATCGGAATAGGCGCGCGTCTCTGCGGCAGGGTCGATCCGACTCACCCGAATTCCCTCGACGGGAGAGCCGAGTGCGTCTGCAACGTGTGCAGCCGGATCGGTCGTCGTGAGGTGAACCCGATGGCCGCGCCGCGCGACCTCGAGAGCGATGCTGGCCGCGACCGTGGTCTTGCCGACACCGCCCTTGCCCATGGTCATGATGACGCCTCGCCCGTCGGCCTCGAGCTCGGGCAGAAGTGCGGCGAGCGGAGGCAAGAGCGCGGCGCTCGAAGAGACTGCTCGTGGAGCGTCGTGCGCCGCGCTTTCGGTCTGGAACAGCGCTCGAAGCGGCTCGATCTCCACGAGCCCGAACGCCAAGAGGGGAAGCTCCGTGCGCGGAAGGCCGCGCAACCCCGCCGGCATGGTTTCGACGGCCCGTCGCCCGCGCTCTTCCATCGCGACGGCAATCGGATCGGTCGCGCTGCTCGCGTGGAAGATCCCGTTGAGCACGAGTTCCTGCCTGCGGATGCCGAGCTCGTCGAGTTCCCGGCGCGTGCGCTCGGCCTCGTCGAGCGCCGCGCGTTCGGCGCGGGAGACCAGGACGAGAGACGTCTGCTTGCCGTCGGTAAGCGCCTGGCGCGACGCATCGTAGAGTGCTTGCTGCGCCTCGAGGCCCGAGAGCGGGCCGAGACACGACGTTCCCCCGACGTTGCTCTCGAGAAAGCCGGTCCACGCGGCGGGCAGCGCGAGCAGGCGCAGCGTGTGCCCGGTGGGCGCGGTGTCGAAGACGACGTGGTCGAACTCCGACGTCACCGCCTCGTCTCCGAGCTATTTCGAGAACTCGTCGAACGCGGCGATCTCGACGGTGCAGGCTCCCGACAGCTGCTCCTCGATGCTGCGCACCGCCGTGTCGGGTAGCACGCCACGGTACGGCCCCACCACGCGCTCGCGATAGGCCAGTGCTGCTGCCTCCGGATCGATGTTCAGCGCGAAAAGTCGAGGCACCGCAGCAATGCTCTTGGGCGAGACACCGAGCTTCGTTTCGAGGGTCTCATCGAGGTTCGAGGCCGGATCCGTGCTCACGAGCAGCACACGCTTCCCGCGTTCCGCGAGCGCGATCGCCGTCGCGCAAGCGACGGAGGTCTTGCCGACACCTCCCTTGCCGGTGAAGAACAACTGTCGCGGCGCACGCTCGAGGAATTCCATCGGTCAGCTACTTCCGCTGCACTTCGAGTTCGCGGATTCCTTGCCTCCCTGCGGCTCGCAGCAACCGCTGGTCGCCGTTGCGCCCGTCTCCTTCTGGGAGGTGGGAGCGTCGCCGCGAAGGAAGCGCTCCGCGAGCTCGCGGACGGCCCGTGCGGGTGCGTCCTTCACGCTCTGCGCGAGGGTGACGGCGCGATGCATGTCGTCGCGCGAGACGCCGAGCTTGCGGGCCTTGTCGTAGTGGAACTTGAAGCAAGGCTCGCAGTTCGCGGCGATGGCGGCGCCGATGGCCACGAGCTCCGCCACGGCTTCCGTGAAGAGACTCGCCTCGGGGGCCGCGACGCCGCTCCCCGCCGCCAGCTCTCCGCGCGACGGGTAGACGCCACTGCTCCTCACCGCGCCATCCACTTTCACCAGCGGAAGTCCCGCCTCGCCCTTCGCCTCGAGCGCCGCCTTCACCGCAGCGTCGGCCGCGAACGCGGCGGGTGCTTGGGAGAGATTGAAGCGCTCGACCGACACGCCCTGACCTTTGAGCCAGTCGAGGTCGGCCGCGAAGCGCACGAGTTCGGGATCCACCGAGGGCCCGCAGACTCCGGTCGAGCAGCACATCGCGGGATCGAAGACGTGTACGGCGGTCATGCGAAGTTCCTTCTATCGATCGTTGATGTACGATGTCCCTCGAGGCCCCGCCTCAGAGCCCGCCCACCAGGGCCTTCAGGCGGCGCAGCATACGGGGCTCGATGCAGTAGCAAACGCGCGGGCCATCGACCGCGCCGCGGATCAGCCCCGCGTCCTTGAGCACTTTCAAGTGCTGGGACACGGTCGACTGCGCGAGGGGCAGTTCATCGACGAGATCACCACAGACGCAATCGTTCCTGCGGGCGAGAATCCGCAAGATCTGTACGCGTGCCGCGTGCCCGACGGCCTTTGCGAGCTCCGCAAGCTCCTCGTCAGCATCCTTGCCTTCGACCGGGCGGAGATCAGGCGGTGAATTCTGCTCCTCGCAGCACGCTCTCGGAGATCGCTCAATCATCGTAGAATTACGATATGTTTGCCGAAGACGCCGGTCAAGGCCTCGTCCGTTGGTGCCGGACGCGTTTCGCGTCAGCCCTCCACGAGAGCGGGCAGGGCCTTCGCCGCCTCGGCCGGCCGGCATCGCCGTCGGCGGACGGAGCCGAGAGAGACTCCCGCCCGCGCATCAGCCCCAGCATCTCGATCGAGACGGAACTCGGCGCCGCTCGTTCCGTTCACGCCCTTGTGCCCGCGGTGGGGCCGGCGCAAACTCTTCCGCCGCGAAACTCACCCTTCACCTCAGGAGCCACAATGTCGCGCCTGCTGCCGCTCGCCACAGCCCTCCTCTGCGTCGCCCTGGCGTCGCTCGTCGCCTGCAACAACGACACCGCCCCCGCCGAGAAGATCATCGGCACCTGGGGAGCGGACATCGACGCCATACGGGCGGCGACCCCGGGCGGCATTCCGACCGAGAAGCAGCAGCAGGCCAAGTGGCTCGAAGCGAGCCTTCTGCCGCTCCTCGCGCAGGTGCGCCTCGTCGTCACCGCGGACGAGGTGGTCATCACCAATCCCGGCGGCAAGATCGAGACGTCGACCTACCAGGTCGAGAAGATCGAGGGCGACGCAGTCACCATCGGCTGGACCAAGGAGATCAAGGCCGGGATCCCCATCCGCATGACCCTGACCGTCGCGGGCGACCGCGCCACGCTGGTCACGTCCGCCGATCCGAGCAAGACCACCCCGCTGAAGCGCATCGCCGCCGCCGCCGCGCCGCCCTCGCCGGCAGCGCCGGCCACGCCAGCGCCTGCTCCCGCCCAGCCCTGACCACCGCTGCGGATCCCGCGCGGGCGGCGGCGGAAATCCGCGTGACCGTCGCTGCGGTCGGGATTTCCTGGAGCAGTGCGGGTCCGCATGGGCAGCGCCGGCTCGCGCATGGGTGCGTGTCGTGCCGATCAACGCTTCGCCCCGCCGCGTTCGTGAGGCGCGAAGAAGTGCACGCTGAGCCCCATGCGCGCGTGCAACCAGACGCCGCCGGCACGCCGATACTCATCGTCTTCCACGCCGGCCATCCACATCGGTTGATTGTCGCGCGACGTGCACGGCGCCAGCAGTTCCAGCACATCCGAATCCGTCCCAAGCGTCTCCTCCCACGCGCCGGGGATTCGTGGTCGCGTCCTCCGATTCCCTGCGGCGCTTCCGAGTCCTTGCCGAGCGCGCTCGTATTGCGCGACGCACGGATTGCGGTCATCAGGTCTGCTCGAGCGGCGGGCGGCGCCGTCCGAAGCCGGTCACTGCTTCGAACGCGTGCGCGAGTTCGAGCACGCCCCGATCGTCGCGCGTGCGACCGACGATCTGGATGCCGACCGGCAGGTCCTCCGGCGTGAAGCCCGCCGGCACCGAAATTGCCGGCTGCAGCGTTGCACTGATCCAGTACGCCGACTTCATCCACGCGATGTAGTGTTCCATCGCGACGCCTTCGATCGCCTTCGGCCAATCGAGCGCTGCGTCGAAGGGCGGCACCTGGTTGACCGCGCAGAGCAGGAAATCGTGGCGCTCGAAGAAGCGGCGCATGCGGTCGAGTAGCGCCGCCTGCGCGGTCATCGCGCGACCCACGTCGACAGCCGAGAGCGCGAGCCCCTGCTCGATGTTCCAGATCGCCTCGGGCTTGAGCTCGGCGCGGTGGCGCTCGAGCAGCGGGCCGAGCAGCGTCGCAACCGAGAAGGCGCGCAGTGTCAGGAATACGGCGTCGGCGTCGCGCAGGTCGGGCTGCGCCTCCTCGACGATGCAGCCGAGCTCCTCGAAGACGGCGCGGCGCGCTTCCAGGACCGTGCGCACGCGGCGGTCGAGCGGGAGTCCGCCGAGATCTGGACACCAGGCGACGCGCACACCGGCGAAGTCGCGTCCGAGCGGCTCCGCGAAGCGGCCCGGGTCGATCGGCAGCGACGCCGGATCGCGCGCGTCGGCGCCGGCGATCACCGAAAGCAGCAAGGCCGCGTCCGCAACCGTGCGCGCCATCGGACCCGAGACCGAGAGATTCTCGAACGGCAGCGCCGACGGTGCGTTCGGCACAATGCCTGGCGAGGGCCGGAAGCCGACCCCGTTGTTGAAGTTCGCCGGATTGCGCAGCGAGCCGCCCATGTCGCCGCCGTCGGCGAGCGGCAACAGGTTGGCCGCGAGCGCGGCGCCCGCGCCGCCGCTCGAGCCGCCCGCGCTCTTGGCCAGATTCCACGGGTTGCGCGTCGTTCCATACACCGCGTTGTAGGTGTGGGAGCCGAGTCCGAACTCGGGCACGTTGGTCTTCCCGATCGGCAGCGCGCCGGCGCGGCGGATCCGCTCGACCAGCACCGAATCCGCGAGCGGCTGGTTATTGCGCAGGATCGGCGAACCCATCGTGCACGGGAAGCCGACGGCCGGCTGCATGTCCTTGAACGCGAACGGAAGGCCGTGCAGCGGTCCAACCGGTTCCCCGCGCATCAGGCGCGCATCGGCTTCGTCGGCCAACGCCAGCGCGGCATCCCCGTCGAGCAGCGCCACGATGGCGTTGAGCCGCGGGTTGATCCGCTCGATGCGCGCGAGATGCGCGGCCATCACCTCGCGCGCGGAGAGCTCACGACGACGCAGCCGCTCGAGTAGGTCGCGCGCGTCGAGCAGGCAGGGATCGGAGGCGGTGGAGCGCAGCGCCGGCACGGGGGTCTCCTGGCTCTTCTAGCCGATGCGAACGTCGCGCTGCCGGGCGCCGACGTGCGTCCGATCACGAGGTTGCAGCGCGGGAAGCGACCGAAGCGCTCGCTTCGCACGAGCTTCAGGGCACGGCCCAGGGCACGGCCTCGAGGGAGTGGATAGAACGGATCAGCGGGCCTTTCACGTCCGGGTGGGGACGTTCCGTCCTCTCCCACGCCGGCACGCGGACCCGCGCACGCGAGCGAGGCATTGCCGGGCGAAGTGCCGCAAGCCCGCGTTCACACGCGAATCGTGAGCGCGACGCCCACCGTTCACCCCGGGAGGCGATGGCTTGTGGAATCTCGCCTGCTACCGGACTCTGCTCGGCAGCTCCCCGCCCCCTGGAATCCATCATGAAGGAACTCGGAGCATTGGAGGAACGAGAACAAGCGGGGATTCCCGGTTCGATCGCTAGCGCCATGGCAAAACAATCGCCGGGAGCGGATGCTCGGGACCGGCGGGAAGGTCTCAGCGGGTCCCAACGGGAGAGCTACAGATGGCAAGCAGAGAAATAGCAAGACGATTCTTGGAAGAATCCGAGGCACACAAGCACTATTCGAGCATCGTCGAGTGCACGCTGACCTATTTCATCCACAAGGCGGAAATGGAAGGCA
>JAGSPS010000037.1 GCA_018262315.1 Deltaproteobacteria bacterium
CCAAGGGCGCCGGGGAAGCGGTCTACTCCCGCCTGCTGGCGCTGCGCCCGCAGGATGTCCAGGCTCACCTACAATTCGCAGTGTTCCTATTCGAGTGCGAGCGGCAGGACGACGCCTTCCGGCATCTGGAAGAGCAGGCCAGCAGCGGCGCGGAGCCGCCCCTCGCACTCGACCAGATCGTCGCGCTGCGGCTTCGCCGCGGAGAGATGCAGCAGGCGCGCGCTGTTGCCGACCGGCTCGCGGAGAAGTTTCCTGCGCACGCGCGAACGGCGCTCGCCAGGGGCCGCCTGGCGCTCGCAGAGAAGCGTCTCGACGCGGCCGGCGGCGAAGTTCGCCGCTCCCTGAAAATGGAAGACACCGCGGAGGGTCAGAGGCTACTGGCGATCGTCGAGCTGCGACGCCGCAACTTCCCGGCCGCCACCGCCGCGGCCGATCGCGCGATGCAACTGCAGGCGAATCCGGAGCCTGCCCTGCTGCGCTTGAAGGCGACCGTATACGCCAGAGCGGGCGACTACCCGGCCGTGCTCCAGACGCTCGAGCGGGTGGCGCATGAGGTCGGCGCGCTGCGCCCGCCGGAGAAGCTGCTCTACGCACGAGCGCTCTACGCGACGGGCCGGCGCCCGGCGGGCAAGGCGCTGCTCGAGGAACAACTTGCGACGGAGAATCCTCCCGTCGGGGCGCTCCTCGAGTTCGCGCAACGAGAGTCGGCAAGCGAGCCGAAACGCGCGCACAGCTACCTGGATCAGGTGCTCGCCAGGAATCCGCGCGATGCCGTGGCGCTGCGCCTGCTCACCGAACTCGACCTCGCGGCCGGACGCTCCGACGAGGCGCTCGCGCGCATCGACGCGACCGCCCGGGCCGGGCCGCTGTCGCCTCCGTTGGTCCTGCTGCGCGCGCAGATCCTGGCCGCCGCCGGCGACTGGAAGCGTGCCGAGGAGGAAGCGCGCCGCGCTTTCGCCGCATCGCCCGAGCTTCCCGCTGGAGTCGAGCTGCTCACCCGGATCTACCGGGCGCAGCATCGGCTCGAAGAGGCGATTGCATCGCTCCAGGAGACCGAGCAGATCGGCGCGCTGCCGGTGTCCGGGCTGCTACTGCTGGCGCGCCTACACGATGCGGTGGGACACCGTGCCACGGCGAAGGAACTCTACGAGAAGGTGCTCGCGGCGCGCAGCGATCTGCCCACTGCGAAGTCCAGACTGGCCGGGCTGCTCGCCGATGAGGGCAATGACCTCGACCGCGCGCTCGCGCTCGCAACCGAAGCGCGGAAAGCCGAGCCGGAGCAGGCCGAGAGCGCCGATACGCTCGGCACCGTGTACTTCAAGAAGGGACTCTTCGCGCCGGCGTTGCAGCAGTTCCAATTCGCCGTCGAAGCGTCCGGGCACGCCAGCCAGGACCTCCAGGTCGAGCGGCCCGTGTACCACCACCACCTGGGACTGGCGCTCAAGGCGCTCGGCCGCGACGACGAGGCTGCGGTCGCCTTCACGCGCGCGCTCCAGCTCGACGCGAACTTCGAGAACGCCGACGAGGCGCGGCGCGAACGCGACGCCGCCAAGACCTCCGCCGCGTCGAAACCGGGTTGACCCAGGGAGCAGGCTCCTGTCTCTCCAACTCCGCGGAAAACGACCGCTCCGACTCCGAGGCAAGCGACGCGCGCCGGGGTGGATCGCGACGGCGGCCCTGCTGGCCGCTGTGATCCTGCTCGGGCTCGGCCTGCGCGGCTTCACGCTCCAACGCGTCTTCCGCGGCGACGCAATCGTGTTTCCGGTCGGCGACGCCCAGTACCAGCTGCGTCTCGCCGAGTTCTCGCTGCGGCGCCTGCCCGACGTCCTGCGCTTCGACCCACTGGTGAACCATCCGGGTGGCGCATGGATCCCGTGGCCGCCGCTGCACACGCTGCTCCTGGCCAGCGCCGGGCGCGCGCTCGGCGGAACGCAGCACGACCTGGAACTCGCCGGCGCCTGGCTCCCTCCGCTGCTGGGCGCGCTGGCCGCCTTGCCGGTGTTCGGCGCCACGACGGTGCTCGCGGGCCGTGGCATCGCGCTGCTCGCGGCGCTGCTCGTGGCGCTGTTCCCGATCAGCATCTCCTACTCCGACGTCGGCAACGCCGATCACCACTGCACGGTGTCGCTGTTTGGTGCACTGTGGCTCTGGGGTGCGTTGCTCGCGGCGCGTGAGCAACCCAAGCCCTCCCTGAGAACCGCCGCACAGGCGCTGGTCGTGCTCGGGCGGCTCGGCGTCGTCTTCAGCTGGGGCGGCAGTCTGCTCTACGTGTTCCTCGCCGACGGCGCGGTGTTGACGGTCCTCGCGCTGCGCGGACGCGCGGACGCATTGCGCGCGCACGCCTTCGGACTCGTCGCGACGGCGCTGCCGGTAGCGCTCGCCGTGCCCGCGCTCGGCCCGCCGGTGGGCGGCCCCTTCACGGCGCTCTCGCTGTCGTACCTGCACGCACCCGCGCTGTTGGCGCTCGCTTCGGTCGCCTTCGTCTGTGCAGCACTCGAGCGCTCGCGACCGACGCGCAGGGTGGGGGTACGCGCCGCGCGTAGCGCAGCGGTGGCAGCCATTGCTGCGGCCGCGCTGCTCGCGCTGCCCGGGTTGCTGCCCACGCTCCGCGCAGGGGCTGGCTTCGTCGGCAAGGGAGAACCGTGGGCGGCGCGCAACGCCGAACAGCAGCCGCTCTTCGCGCCGGGACGCGCGAATGGCTGGCTGCGACCCCTCTGGAACTTCGGCGGCTTCGGCTATGCGATCCCGCTGGTGCCGCTGGTCCTGCTCTTCGTCGCGCGCGACCCGCGCCGCCGCGATCCCGCGCTCGTGCTCGCGATCTGGACCACGGGCTTCGGCGCACTCGCGACGGCGCAGCTCCGCTACGGCAACGACTACGCGCCTGCCGCAGCCGTCGGCTTTGCGCTTTGCATCGATTCGCTGCGCCGCGCGTTACCGGAGCGGAGCGGGCGCATCGCCGCGACGCTCGCCACGCTGCTCGGCGCGGGTCCGATCGTCGCGCAGCACGCGTTGCAGGCGCGTGTCGAGATCGCGGCACGCAACGCCGCGGCGGTCGCGGACCCGCTGCTCGCCACGCCAGCCGGAACGCTCCGGCGTTTCGCCGAGGAGGTGCGCCGCGTGACGCCCGAAACCGCTGGCTACTTCGATCCGCAGGAACGCCCCGCGTATGGAATCCTGTGCCCGCCGAACGTCGGACACGTGCTCCACTACGTCGCGCATCGCGCGACGCCGTCGGATGGCTTCGGGCCCTACTCTGGATCGCGTCACTGGGAGCAGAGCCGGCGTTTCTTCGAGCTGCGGTCGGAAGATCCCGCGGTGCGCACGGCCGATGCGCTGGCGGCGCGCTACGTGATGACGGCCGAGTACGGCCCCGTCGAGTACCGCAGCCTCACGCAGCGCCTGCACCGCGAGGACGGCCTCGAGCGCGGGGATTCTCCGCGCTTCGAACGCTTCCGGCTGGTGACCGAAGGGCCGCGCGGCGGACGCCCGCTCACCGACCTCTACGGTGGAATCGCGGCGCCCGGCGTCGCGCCCTACAAGCTCTTCGAGCGCGTGGCCGGCGCCGTGATCGAGGTGCAAACGGAGGCGGCTGCGCCGGTCGAGGCGGCGCTCGTGCTGCACTCGCCGTTCGGACGCCAGTTCCGGTACGTCGCAAAGACGACCGCCGGCGCCGACGGCATCGCGCGCCTGCGCGTGCCCTACGCCAGCGACGCGAAGACGCCCGTTGCGGCGCGCGAACCCTGGGAACTCCGCGTCGGCGCTGCGAGGCTGCCGGTCGTGGTCTCCGAGGAAGCCGTGTTGCAGGGCGCGACCGTATCCATCTCGCTGCCGGTCGTACCGGCCGGATGAGCGCACGACGCTGGCTGCAACCCCTGTTGCTCGCTGCCACCTCGCTCGCGGCTTTCGCGGGCGGTGCCGAGCTGATCGCTCGCGCGGTCGATCTGCGTCCAGCGGGCGGCGCCAGCGTCGCCAATCCGCCCTGGCTCGGCGACCGGGTGCTGTTGCGCCCGGACTACCGCGAAGAGATGAAGAAGGCCGGGGTGCTCTCGCGCTATTACGAACTCTACGAATGGGACCGCTTCCTGTTCTACCGGCTGCGGCCGAACGTACACAGCGTTTTGATCGACCCATTCGCGCCGCCGCGGGCACGCGAACGCTCGCGCTGGAGCGTGCACACCAATACCCGCGGCTTCCGCTCCGCAGAGTTCGGCGACGCCCCGGCGCCCGGCGTGGTGCGCATCGCGGTGCTCGGCGACTCCTCGACCTTCGGCTGGGGCGTCGAGCACTTCGAGAGCTACGCGGAGCGACTCGCAACGGCGCTCGCCGCGCGCTGGTCGGTGGACCGCTCCCACATCGAGATCGTGAACCTCGGCGTGCCCGGCTATTCGAGCTTCCAGGGCCGCATCCTGCTCGAGCGCTTTGCGCTCGGACTCGCGCCCGACGCGATCGTGTGGAGCTATCTCTCGAACGACGGCGCCGTGACTGGCGAGGGCGACGAGGCGACCTACGCGAAGCGCCTCGGGGCGACCGGCGCATTGCTCGCGGCACTGCACCGCAGCCGCGCTTTCGAGACCCTCGAGGCGTGGATCGCGGCGGCGCGCGCACGGCTGCGACCGAACGCGGCACCGAACCCCTACGACGCCGCGCAGCGCAACATCGCGAGCTATCGCATCTCGGCGGACAACGTGCGAAGCGCCGTCGAGCTGGCGCGCGCGGCCGGCGTGCCGCTCGTGCTGCTCGGCCAATGCACACGCGGCGAACCCGCCGCCGTGATGGCCGCCGTCGCGAACGAGACCGGCGCGCCCCATCTCGACGCAACCGCGTTGCTCGACGCGTCACTGGACGCGATGACGACCGACGAGCGTTTCGCCGCGCTGCGCGAGACACAGCGCGAGCGCTATGGGAGCGCAGAGCTGGAGCGTCATCCGCGCTGGCTGGCCTTCCTGCCGGACGCCTGCCATCCGAACGCATTCGGCCATCGGCTGGTGGCCGATGCACTCGCAGACGTGCTGGCGGGAGTGCTACCCGCCTCTCGTCGATGAACGCGCCCATCGCTGCAGCTGCCGCGCGCCGGCGCTGGTTGGCGCTGCTCGCGTGCTTCTTCCTGTCGGGTTTTACCGCCCTGCTCTACCAGACCACCTGGACGCGCGCATTCGCCGCAGTCTTCGGAACCTCCGAGCTCGCCGTGGCGACGGTGCTCGCGGCCTACATGGGCGGGCTCGCGAGCGGCTCCGCCCTCGCCGGCCGCTTCGGCACTCATGTACACCAACCGGTGCTCGTGTACGGGCTCCTCGAACTCGGCGTCGCAGGCGCGGCGCTGGCCGTGCCGCTCGCGATCCGCGCCGCCATCGCGGTCGAGGTCGCGCTGCTGGGTGGGCGCGAGCTGCCCGCGGACGCGGGCGGCCTTGCGAGCGCGCTCTTCTACCTGCTGTGCGCGTTCGCGATCCTGATGGTGCCCACCACCTTCATGGGCGCCACGCTCCCGCTGCTCGCGACGCACGCCGTCCGCAGCGACCGCGAGCTGGGCCCGCGCATCGGCGCGCTCTACGCGATCAATACGACCGGCGCGATCGGCGGCACGCTCGTGTGCGGCTTTGCGTTGCTGCCGGCGCTCGGCCTGCGCGCAACGGTCTGGGTGGGCGTCGCGCTGAACGCGCTCGTCTTCGTGCTCGCGGTGGCGGTTGCGCGGTCGTCTCCCGAGGCGGACGGCGCGAGCGGAGCCGCGCGGACCGGCGAGGCGGCCGCGGTGCCGCTCGCGCATGCCGCGCGGATCCTGCCGATCGTGCTGCTCTCGGGCGCCGCCTCCTTCAGCTACGAAGTGCTGTGGACGCGGCTGCTCGGCCACGTGCTCGGCGGCAGCATCTACGCGTTCGCGACGATGCTCGCGAGCGTGCTGCTCGGCATTGCAGCCGGCGGCGCCATCGGCGCGCGCGTCGCGACGAATTCTTCGCGGGCTGCGCGCGGCTTCGCGGTCGCGCAGCTCGCGACCGCAGCGCTCGCGCTGGCCGCGTTCCGCGCGCTCGACCGGGTACCGGCGCTGGCGGCACAGATCGGTGCCGGTGGTCGTGGCGAGCTGGGCGCCAACACGGCCCTCGCGATGGCGATCCTGGTGCCGCCCGCGCTCGCGATCGGCACCACCTTCCCGTTCGCGGTACGCGCGCTGGCGCGCGGGCCCGCCGACGCGGGACCCGCGAGCGCGCGCGTCTACGCCTGGAACACGATCGGCGCGATCGCGGGCGCCGTGCTCAGCGGCTTCGTGCTGCTGCCTGCGCTCGGCTATGCCGGAACTCTCACCGCGACGTGTAGCCTGAACCTGCTGCTCGCGGCGACGACGGCGCTGGGGATCGTGCGCAACCGGGCGCTCGCCGGCATCGCGCTTGCGGGCGCGGTCGGGATGGTCTTGCTGGCACCGCGGGAACCATGGCGCCTGTTGCTCCATTCGCCGCTCTCCGGACCGGCGGCGGGCGGCGCCGTCGCGCACTTCGCGGTCGGCCGCGCCGCCACCGTGCTCGTGCTGCGACGCGAGGGGCGGCTCGACCTGCGCACCAACGGTCTGCCGGAAGCGAGTATCCAACCACGGGACGCGCGGCCGGGGGGCGAACTGGTGGCGTCGTGGCTCACGGCATTGCCCGCAGCGGCGCGGCCGGGTCTGCGCAGCATGTTGGTGGTGGGGCTCGGCGGGGGGCTCGCACTCGAGCGCGTGCCGGCGAGCGTCGCGTCGATCGACGTCGTGGAACTCGAACCGGAAGTGCTGCGCGCGAATCAGCGCTTCGCCGCATGGCGCGATCGGGATCCGCTCGCCGACCCGCGCCTGCGCGTTCGCATCAACGACGCGCGCAGCGCGCTGCTGCTCACCGACAAGCGCTACGACGCGATCGTCTCGCAGCCTTCCCATCCCTGGGGCGCCGGCGCCTCGCACCTCTACACGCGCGAGTTCTTTGCGCTGGTTCGCGACCGCCTCGCGCCGGACGGCGTCTTCGTGCAATGGATCGGTCTCGGTTTCGTCGACGACGAGCTGCTGCGCAGCCTGCTCGCGACGCTGCAAAGCGTGTTCCCGAACGTGCGCGTCTACCGGCCCGCCCTCGGCGGCGTGCTCTTCCTCGCCTCTGCCGCGCCGCTCGACGTCGAAGGCCGCGCGATCGACGCGATCGCCGCGGCGCCCGACGACTTCGCGGCGGTGGGCATCGTGGCTGCGGAGGATCTGGCCGCCGCGCTGGCACTCGACGAAGCCGGCGCGCGCGCGCTGGCCGAGGGCGCGGTGCTCTCGACCGACGACTACAACGTGCTGGCGACCCGCTCGCCGAAGGTATTGGCGGCGCCCCTCGGTGCGGGCGGTGCGTCGCAGCTCTTCGCCGGTCACGACCCGCTCGTCCCGATGCCGCCCGGCCTCGACGCCGGCTACGTAGTCGAGCGTCTCGTCTCGATCGGCGCGCGCGATCGCGCGGCGCGGGTGGCTGCGGCCGTCCCCGATCCAGCGCAGCGCGCTCTCGCCCGCGCGCGACTGGCCCATGCCGTGGGCGATCGCGCCGGCGCGAAGCGCTTCGCGGCCGAGGCGCTCGCGCAAGACCCGGCGCTCGTCGCCGCGCGCGAGGTCGAGTTGGCGGAGGGCATCCACGCGGCGGGAGTGGCCGCCGAGGCGGGCGATCTCGGCCCGCTTGCGCAGGCGCTGGCGCGCGCGCGTCGCGCGTCGGACGGGGAGCAGCGCTTGCGCGGACCCGGCTCGCTCGACGCGCAGCTCGCCGCGATCGCTCCGCGCTCACCGCTCGCCGCCGAAGCGGTGCACCTGCGCGCAGTCTGGCGATCCGGGCCCGGGGATCCATCGGCTGCGCGCGAGGGCATGGAGATCCTCGACGCGCTGCTGCCGCGCATACACACGCGCGAAGACCTGCGCCTGCGCGCGCGCCTGGCGGAAGCCGCGCGGGCGACCTCGGGTGCGCTCGCCACCTGGATGGAGCTGGCGAAATTCCCCGGTCCGCGCGCTGCCCGCGAGGGAGACACGCGGAGTGCGTTGCAACTGCTCCGCTCGGGTCGCGCCGACGGGCTGGAACCCGAGGAACGCGACGCCTGGTTGCGCGATTTCGAGACCCTCGAGCGATCCACCGAGAAGATGCGCGGACCCATGTGACGCAGTAACGCGTCCCCTCGCGACGAGAGGTCGCCGAGAGTGCGGGGAGCGCAGCGCGGATCGGCGCGGGTCTCACGGCCGGAGCTTGCAGCCGACTCGTCACGGCGGCGGCGCGCCGTCGGCTTCCCTGCCACTGGCGGCGCCCGCGCGCGCCGCCTCGCGCTCGGCGCGCAGCTTGCGGCCGCGCAGCTCGGCCAGATCCGCGCGGATGCCTTCGCTGCCGGGACCGCCGAGCGCCTCCACTTGCTCGAGTCGCGCCAGCGCGGATTCCCATTCGCCGCGAGCGGCGTGGGCATGGCCGAGCAAGCGCAGCTCCGGCGCGGTGAGATGGCTGCGCCGGGCGACCTCCGCGATCCACGCGCCCGCGATCTCGGCGACGACGGCGCGGAAGCGCGAGTCGCTGCGCAGCGACTCGTAGACCGGCTCGCGTTCCAGGTCGATGAAGCGGTCGTAGCCGCGCGCACGTGCCGCACGCAGCGCCGCGACGGCAGCGTCGACGTCGCCACGGCGCGCCGCGTTCTGTGCGAGCAGGAGCTGCGCGGGGATGCCATTCGGGTAGTGCGCGGCGGCGTCGCGCGCGAGTGTGAGGTCCGAGCGCCAGACGCCTGCGCGCTCGAAGGAGCGCCAGCCGAAGAGCGCGAGCAGCGCGACGGCGGCGAGCAGCGCCGCGCGCGCAGGCGCACTGCGCGGTGCGCGCGCGAGGCGTGCGAGCGGCGCGCGTGTCGCGACGAACCCGGCGCCGATCAGACCCGGCAGGATGAAGTAGAGATAGCGGTCGGCGAGTGGATACAGGAACGACAAGACCTGCGACACGGGAACGAAGCCGCCCACCGCCCACACCCAGAAGCGCGCCTCGTCGTCGCGGCGCGCGAGCACGAAGAGCGCGCGCCCGCCGATCGCCGCGGCGCCGGCGAGACCGAGCAGGCACCATGGGTCGAACCAGGAAACGGGCAACTCGGGCTGATGGAACGCAGAGACACCGAGCGACGTCGTCGCCATCATTAGGTAGCGCCCCACGAAGCCCGCCGAGGCGCGGGCGCGATCCCAGGGCGCGAGCGGCGCGGCGAGTTCCGCGTGGCCGAGGCGTTCGAAGGCGAGCAGCTCGGGCAACAGCGCGAGTGCGAGGATCGCGCTCCAGACGCCGAGCACGGCGATCCGTGCGCCGCGCGAACGCGTGCCTGCCGGCGCGCCGGCCCAGAGCGCAACCCCGAGCACCGGGATCGCAACGGCCGCCTGGATCTTCGCGAGCAGCGCCAGCGCGAAGACCGCCGTCGCCACGAGCGGACGCCGCGGCTCGAGCAGCAGCGCTGCCGACGTGAGTGCCAGCGCGACGATCGTCTTCAACTGGAACACCCACGCCACTACTTCGACGTTGGCCGGATGCAGCAGGAACAGCGCGCCGCCGAGCGCTGCCGCGACGAACGGAACGCCCGCGCGCGCGAAGAGCGCGACGAGCAGCACCGACGCGACGGCGTGGAGCAGCACGTTCACCGCATGGTGCCCGAGCGGGTTTGCCCCGAAGAGCTGCCAGAAGAGCGCGTGCAACAGCAGGTGCAGCGGCGCGTAGTTGGCGGTATGCGCCGCGGCCGGACCGGCCGGATCGAGGATCGCGCGCAGGTTGGCGACGCCGAGCGAGTGGATCCACGGGTTGCCGACGACGTAGCCGATGTCGTCGGAGACGAAGCTGCCGCGCAGCGCCGGCCACAGCGCGGCGAAGGCGAGCGCCGCGTAGACGATCGCCAGTCCGGCGTACACGCCGGGTCGCTGCGCGTTCCCTTGCTCGAACATGGGCGGGGCAGTCTACCGCGGGCGACGTGCATCGTGGCTCGTCGCGCCGCCTATACTGCGTCGCTCGCCGGCGCGGCCGCGCCGTCGCAAGCGTGAGGGGCGCATGCGCTTCGGAAGCAACGGGAAGACGGGCGGCGGGAGCCGCGATGCGGCTTTCGATCAGCGCGGCGTGGCGACGACGTGAACCGTGCCGCCCTTGCACGCCAGCGTCTCGACCAGCGTGGCGGCGAATGCCGGTCCCGCACCGAGAACGCAGCCGAGCATCAGGCGCCGGCGCGTGCGGGCGTCGAAGGGCGGCGCTTCGCCCGGACTGCGGCGATAGAGCAGCGTGTAGAGTCCGTTGCGCGGCAGGTCTGCGCGGCGGTTCTGCCAGCTCTGCAGCCAGCCAAAGGGATTCTGGCGCAGCGAGAAATGATGCTCGGAGGAAACCTCGAAGCCCGTGCGTTCGAGCAGCCGTCGCAGCGCCGTGAGTGGGAAGTGGTAGAGGTGACGCGGCAGGTCGAGATGAAACCAGGCCGGTCCCGCCCAACGCGCCTGCGGACTCCCGAAGTCGGGCACCGCGACGACGAGGCGCCCACCGGGTCGCAAGATGCGGCGGATCGTTTCGAGCGTGCTGCGCGGGTCGCGTATGTGTTCGAGAACGTGCCAGAGGATCACGCCGTCGAAGTAGGCGTCCGGATAGCCGGCGTCTTCGAGTCGCGCTGCGACGCAGATCTTTGCGCGCGAGTCCGCCCCGCGCACCGCCGCCTCGCTGACCTCGAAGCCGTACGCCTCGATGCCGCAGTCCACGAGCGAGCCGAGCAGGACACCGCGACCGCAGCCGACGTCGAGCACGCGACCGCCGAACGGCAGTCGGTTCGCGAGGAACGCGGCGTGGCGGTCGCCGACCCAGCGCACCAGGAACTCGATCGGCGCGCTGAACTTGGTGCCGAGGTTGCCGTAGTACTCGGGCGGGTAGAACTCGCGCAACTCGGCTTCGCTCGGCAGCGGGTGCATACGCCCGGTTCCGCATTCGGTGCAAACGACGACACACGCGCCGAGCCCCTCGATCGAGAAGCGCGGTCGCGCGCTCGTGGCGTCACACACGATACAGGGCGGGACCTGCAGGATGCCGGCCGCTCGGGATTCGACAGCGGACACCGCGTGCTCGTAGAGCGCGTAGGGTCGCGGCGCGGGGGCTCGGATCGGCATGGAGGGACACGAGGGTGAGTGGCGCGCAGCCGAGCGTCAAGGCGAAAGCGGCGCGGACGCTCCGGATCGCGGCGAGCTTCGCCGCAGTGGCGTTGTTGCTACACGGGCCGGGCTTCGGCGGGCCCTTCATTTCGGACGATCTGCTCTACATCGAGCACAACGCTGCGCTCTCCCTGCCGCTCGGCGAGGCGCTCCGAACCGTGACGCTCGATCGCCACTACGTGGTCGGGAACTGGTCGCCAGTCCACCAACTCCTGCTGCTCGCAGAGTGGCATGCCTTTGGAACGAACCCCCTCCCCTACCGCGTGACGAACGCGCTGCTCCACGCGCTCGTCGCGCTCGCGATGGTCGCTGCAGGACGACGAATCGGGCTGTCGCGCCCCGCGGCGCTCGCGGCAGGAACGCTCTTTCTCGTGCACCCCGTGGCGGCAGAGCCGGTCGGCTGGATCAGCCAGTCGAAGACACTGCTCTCGGTCGGCTTCGCGCTCTGCGCGCTCGAACGCTGGCTCGCCTGGCTGCGCGAACCGCGCGCCGGCCGCGTCGTCGCGGCGACCGTGCTGGGCGCGCTGGCGCTGCTCGCCAAGCCCGCCGCGCTCCCGCTGCCCGCGATCCTGCTGTTCGCGACATGGACCCACGGCCGAGCCGTCCCCGTGCGTCGCGCCGCGCTCTCGCTGATCCCGCTCGCGACGCTCGGCGTCGTCGCGTTCGCGCGCGGCCTGGCGGCCCAGTCGACCCAGGGAGGGGTCGCTCCGTGGTTCGGCGGCGGTCCACTCGCCACGCTCCAGGTCCTGCCCTGGATCGGCTGGCGCTACGTGCGGCTCGTGTTTGCGCCCTTCGACCTGGTGCACGGCGTCCACCCGGCCGCCGTGAGCGGATGGTCCGACGAACGCCTGCTGTGGCCCGCCGCCGCGCTCGTCGCGGTGGCGCTGCTGGTGGTGCGCGCGTGTCTGCTGCGACGCGAGCGCTGGCTCGCGGCCGCCTGGTTCTTCGGGATGCTGCTCCCGGTGATGCAGGGGATCCCGATGATCAACCTCTTCGCCGATCGCTACCTCTACGCGGCGTTGCCGGGCGCGCTGTGGCTGATCGCCGACGCGGTGGACACGACGGCGCGTCGTCGCGGCGTCGGTACGCAGCACGCGGTGTTCGGACTGCTCGCGATCTTCACGGTGCTGATCGCCGGCTTCTCGCACGGCCGCGCACGCAAGTGGGCCGATCCCGCGTCGCTGTACCGCGAAGCCACGATCGCGTATCCGCTGGGACGCACCGGCTGGACGGGTCTCGGCGCCGAACTCCAGAAGCAGGGCGACTTCGCAGGCGCCGCGCAGGCGTATCTGCAATCGCTCGCGGTGTTCCCCGACGACGGCCACGTGCGTCACCTGCTCGGCCGCGTGCGGCTCGAAGAGCAGCGCCGCGACCTCGCGCTCTACGACTTCGAGGCGTCGCTGCGGCTCGCGCCCACGCACCCGAACGCGAACTGGACGCGCCGCCAGATCGAGGGGCTGCGCGCTCGAGACGTGCGGCCGGCGCCCGACGAGCCGCCGGCGCCGGCGCCGTGAGGCGTCGCGCGGCGTGCTGCTAGCTTGGCGCGAGAGGAGGGCGAAGGCGTGAGCGCGATCGAGATCCGCTGCATCGATCACGTCGTGCTGCGCGTGCGCGACGTCGCTGTGTCGAAGCGCTTCTACTGCGACGCGCTCGGCTGCACGGTCGAGCGCGAGAGCGAGGCGCTCGGGCTCCATCAACTCCGCGCGGGTTCGAGCTTGATCGACCTGGTGCCCGTAACGGGCCCGCTCGGCCGGCAGGGCGGCGCGGGACCGGGCGCCGAGGGCCGCAACCTCGACCACGTGGCGTTGTCACTTGCCGCCTTCGACGCCGACGCGATCGGCGCCCACTTGCGCGCCCACGGCATCGAGCCGGGTGACGTCGGCGATCGCTACGGCGCCGCGGGCATGGGGCCTTCGATGTACATCCGCGATCCCGACGGCAACGTCGTCGAGTTGAAGGGACCCGCGCGTCCGTGCTGACGGCCCGTTGTCTTTGCGAAGGCGTCCGCTTCGAGATCACCGGCAAGGTCGGCCCGGTCGTCTACTGCCATTGCTCGCAGTGCCGGCGCGCCAGCGGAAGCGCGTTCGCGGCGAACGCCGATCTGCGCACGCGCTACGTGCATTGGATCTCGGGGCGCGAACTGGTGCAGGAGTACGAGTCGTCGCCCGGGCAGTTCCGAGCGTTCTGCTCGCGCTGCGGATCACCGCTCTATAGCCGCGTCGACGCCGATCCGGCCACGATCCGTGTGCGACTCGGCTCGCTCGACGGCGATCCCGGGCGGCGCTCGCTGGCACATTGCTGGGTCCGCTCGAAGGCGCCCTGGTTCGAGATCAGCGACGAGTTGCCGCGCTTCGAGGAGGCGCCGCCGCGCAGCGCGCGGATCTACCACATCACGACGGCCGCCGCGCTGCGCGCGCATTGCGCGGACGACTCGTACAGCCCGCCCTCGCTCGCGCGCGAGGGCTTCGTGCACTGCACCGCGACGCGATCGACGCTGCTGGCGGTCGCGCGCGATCTCTACGACGACGCGCCGCCGCCGTTGCTGGTGCTCGAGATCGATCCGGTGCGACTCGCGGCCGAGCTGCGCTTCGAAGCGCCCGCGCCGACTCCCGGCGGCGGCACCGCGCATCTCGCATCGAGCGAGCTGTTTCCGCATCTCTACGGGCCGCTCAATCTTTCCGCGGTCGTGGGTGTTGGCGAGCTGCGGCGCGCGGGGAGCGAGTTCGCCTGGCCGGACGCGTTCGATGCGCTCGAGATGTGGGTCGCATGAGTCGATCGAAGGGAGCCTGCCGATGACCGCGCAGCCGCCGGGTTCTGCCGAGCGCCCAGGCATTGTCGGCGTGACGATTCTAAGCGCCGAAGCGGAGGAAGTCGTCGGCCGTCTCGACTTCACGGCCGAGCTGGTCGCGGGTACCGGGTTCCTGTGGGCGCCGGTCGTGATCACACTCGCCGACCGGCTCTGCGCGGTCGGCATCGGCGCGAACCTGCCCGAGGGAGCGCTGCACGGGCCGCGCTGAGATGCGCCGGCCGGGAGTTGACCCTCAGGCCGCCTCGAGCACCGCTCCTCCAGCGGCCGGCGTGAGCGACCAGCGACGGCTGTGGTACTTCGCGAGCGCGGGCCGGTCTGCGATCGAGACGATCGCCGCGCTCGGAAGGCGCTCGCGGAACAGCTTGTAGAAGCGCGCCTCGCTCTCCTCGTCGAGACCCGAGGTGGCCTCGTCGAGGAAGACCCAGTCGGGCTCGATCAGGAACGCGCGCGCCAACGCGAGGCGCTGTTGCTCGCCGCCCGAAAGGCGCTGCTGCCAGTGCTCATGCTCATCGAGTCGATTCGCGAGCGCGCCCAGGTCGACCAGTCGCAGCACCTCGCGGATCTTGTCGTCCGGGAAGGCGCCGGCCGGCTCGGGATAGGACACGACCTCGCGCAGGGTCCCGATCGGCAGGTACGGCCGCTGCGACAGAATCACGGTGCGCGTGTGCTCCGGCACCTCGACGACGCCCTTGCCGAAGCGCCAGATGCCGGCGACGGCGCGCAGCAGGGTGCGCTTGCCCGATCCCATCGGGCCGACCAGCGCCACGCGATCGCCGGGTCGCAGCTCGGCGTTGGCGTCCTGGATCAACACCGCGCCGTCCGGCCGCGCGAGCCGCACGTGGTCGAGG
>JAGSPS010000221.1 GCA_018262315.1 Deltaproteobacteria bacterium
CTTCTGCTGGCCGCTGCCCTACGACAAGCCGGGCACGCTGCCGGGCCGGCAGACGGCCGCCTACGTCTACACCGATCCGAAGACCGGCCGCAGCGCGAACCTGCTCGATGCGGGCCCGATGCTCTACGACCTGCGCAACGACGCCTCCGAGTCGTACGACGTCGCCGACCGACACCCGGAGGAGACGCGTCGCCTCGAAGCGCTCGCCGCGGCATGGGAGGCGGAGTTTCGCGCCAATCCGCGCGGCTGGCGCTGACCCGATCCACTGCGCGCGCAGCGCAGGCGCAGGCGCGCCTCTCGAGCGCTGTCATGACGACCATTCTCGGAGGAGAATCTGACCGCGAGGCGGCGCGCGCCGCGCCGCCTCGGGCAAGGGTCCAAGGACCAGAGGTCAGAGCTTCCGGGCGGATCCATTGCGCAGCGCGGCGAGGCTCGCCAAGACCGCCGCTGCGAGCAGCCTTGCGTCGGGCTCGGGGACGAGACTCGCGACACGAAAACCGCTGTTGTTGCTCTCGAACGTCGGATCGAAGCTGAGCCGGAACGACGCGATGAAACCGGCGGTATCGTTGTTCCAGCTCCCGCCCCGGATCCCCCGGTTCGGGTCGACGATCTCCTCATTCCACTCCCACACGTTCCCACCCTGGTCGAACGTGCCGTTCGGGCTCGCCGAGCCCGTGTAGGCGCCCACGTCGGTCACGCCCCCCACTGCGAAGAAGCAGTTCGCGCGGTTCGCCGTTTCCGTCGGCGCCGAGCAGACCGTCTCGGTGTCAGTCCCGGCCGGGAAGTCGAAGTAGCTCGCCGCCGCCGGATCGTAGTACGCCGCCTTGTACCACTCGTTCTCGCTCGGGAGAAAGATCGTTCCGCGGTTGAACCGGATCGTCGATCCGTTGCTCGGCGTCGCCGTCCCGCCGAGAAGCGTATACGCGCCGTCCTCCGTATCCCCACTCGTCTGGCCGTTGTTCAGCCAGTTCGTGAAGCGCAGCGCGTCGTAGAACGACACGAAATTCACCGGCTTGTTCGTGAAGCCGGGCTTCACCGCATACGTGTAGCTGCCGATCGTTCCGCTGCGCGTGATGCCGCCCTGCGCTTCGCTGCCCATGTTCGGGTTGTAGAGTCCGAGTGGATCCGCCGCCGCCTTGGCGTTCAGCAACTCCGCGTACTGGGCGTTGGTGACCTCGACCTTCGCGATGAAGTAGGAGTACCCGACGGCGCCGCAGTTCGCGGCGAAGCAGTTGCTGCCTGGCGTGTCCGGGGCGTTGCCCGGGTTGCCGACGAACACCCAGTCGATCGTCACCGCCGACGCCGGCGCCGCGAGCAGCGCCTGCCCCGACAGCAAGAGCGAAGACAGGACCCCAAGCACGATCCGCGAACGCAATTGGACCCTCCCCTTCACTCTCCTCTGCGCTTCTCCCGCAGTCCCATTTCGAGCGAGACGCTACCTCAGGAACGGGCTCGCCTGAAGGCTGTTGCCCGCCCTCCCTGAAGAGCAAGTGCATTCTGTGTAACCCGACATGGCGGAAAGCCCGGAATGCTCGGGAGCGTACAGACCCCGATCTCGGCCGTGACGGAGGGCGCTGGCAGGATACACGTCCCGCGTGGCGGAAGCGGGGATCGAAGCCTCCGTCGAAAGCATCGGCGATGCGTACGACAACGCCTTGGCTGAGACGATCAACGAACCCGGTTCAGCCCTACACGAAGGACCGCGCGCAGCGCCGCGCGGACTGCGAGCGGCGGATTCGAGGTTGACGCGGGGGCGCGCGAAGGGCGAGGATCACAGCGATGAGCGTGCCTCGTGCCACCGCCAGCGCTCGTGGGGCGCCTGAGCGGCGCTTCGACAATCCGTTTGAGGACACGATCGTGTGTCGGTTTTACGTCGCTCTCGACACGCTCGTGTGCCCTCCCCCGCCGCGGCCGGCGTGATGCGCGCAATCCGCCTCCTCGTGCGCGGCCTCGGCGGACTCGCGCTCTCGACTCTTCTCGCGCTGCTCAGCGCCGCGCTCTACGCGGCGTTCCGCGACGTCTCGTACGAACAGCGCGACGACGCGGCGTCGCTCGCGCGCAAGCGCAGCGAACTCGCGTGGATGGCCGAGCAGGCGCGTGCAGCAGGCGGCGTCGCGCGCCCCAACCTCATTGTCGTCTTGTTCGACGACCTCGGTTACGGCGACCTCGGCGCCTACGGAAGCCGCGCGCTCGCGACGCCTCGCATCGACCGGCTCGCCGCCGAAGGCGCCGTCTTCGACACCTTCTACGCGCCGGCGCCCTATTGCACGCCATCGCGCGCCGGCTTCCTCACGGGCCGCTGGCCGATCCGCACCGGCCTCACGAACATCGTGTTCCCGCGCGGTCACGCCGTGAACCACCTGCAGCGCATGACCGGGCGTCAGGTACGCCTACCGGCCGACGAGATCCTCCTGCCCGAAGCGCTGCGTGCCGCCGGCTACGCCACCGCAATGGTCGGCAAGTGGCATCTCGGCGACGAGACGCCTTCGCGCCCCAACGATTTCGGCTTCGACCACTACTTCGGCGTGCTGCACAGCAACGACATGGCGCCGCTGCCGCTCTGGCGAAACCGCGAGATCGCGACGCCGCATCCGATCGATCAGCGCCTGCTCACGCCGCGCTACACGGATGATGCGATCGCGTGGATCGAAGCGCACGCGGACGGACCGTTCTTCCTGCACTTCGCCCACAACTTCCCGCACATCCCCCTGCATGCGACGCCCGAGCAAGCGGGCAAGAGCGGCGCGGGCCCCTATGGCGACGTGATCGCAGACCTCGACGCGAGCGTGGGGAAGCTCGTCGATGCGCTGGCGCGGCTCGGCATCGCCGAGAAGACGCTCGTAGTCGTCACGAGCGACAACGGTCCGTGGTATCAGGGGCGCGCGGGGCCGCTGCGCGGCCGCAAGAACGACACGTTCGAAGGCGGCATGCGCGTGCCGTTCATCGCGTGGTGGCCGGGGCGGATTCCCGCAGGTCGGCGGGCAGGCGACGTCGCGATCGGGATCGACTTGCTTCCCACAGCGCTCGCGCTCGCGGGCGTTCCGCTGCCGCGCGACCGCACGATCGACGGCGTCGACCTCTCGCGCGCGCTCATCGAAGGGGGGCCGCTTGCGGAGCGGCCGGTGCTCTACTACTCCGATCGCGCGCTCCAGGCGCTGCGGCTCGGGCGCTGGAAACTGCACGCGCGCCACGGCGTCTACGGCGGAGCGCCATGGTCGTTCGCGTGGGTGCCGCTCGTGGCGCACGGCCCCTGGCTCTTCGATCTCGCGCGCGATCCCGACGAGGCCTACGACGCGTCGTCGCGCTACCCGGCGGAACTCGCGCGGCTCACGGAGCTGCGCGAGGGCTGGCTCCGCGAGCTCGAAGCGAATCCGCGCGGGTGGAAGTCGCCCTAATTGCGTGGCCGGCCGCGCTCCAGATCGGCTTGCAGCGCGGGGAGACCGTCGGGACGGAAGTCGGCGGTGACGGCCGCCTTGAACCAGTTCCCCTCGGCCTCGACCGGATTGAGAGCACTCTGCCTATCCGATTCGTTCAGCCTGTGGCCGGATCCGAGTCCGCCAGGCCAAGCCTGGGAGAGGGGGAAGGTGATGACATAGCCGGAGAGCCTCCAGCGCCAGACGCCGCAGGCGCAGGCGGCGAAGGCCGCTGCTGCGCGACGTGGCAAGGGCGGCGTCCCCCGGCGCTGAGGCCCGCCGAGGATCCTCGAATTGGTGGTGCAACGATCCCCAACGAGAGAAGAACGTCGATGAAATGGGATCTGGGATTGGACGTCCATGCCGCGAGCTGCGCGCTCGCCGTCATTTCGCAGGCGGGCGAGCGACGTACGGACTTCCCGATCGAGACCGACGGCCACGCGCAGGTCGAGGCGATGCGGAGGATTCCGGGTCGCAAGCATCTCATGCCGGAGCGAGGGCGGCCCTTCGCGCGCGACCGCGCGGGGGCTCCGCGAGCGCCTCGAAGCGCTGCCCGATGCGAGCGCTCTCGGGGTGGCGGTGGATGCGCGCGTGAGACGCCGGTCGCTCCGCTCAGAGCGCGCACACCGCGGCGAGGCTCGAAAGCGCGACGGTGCGACGCCCTTCGCGGAGCAGGTCGCGGTCGTGGCCGTTGGTCAGGTACGCAAAAGAGAGTCCCGTCCGGGGATCCGCCCACGCGATCTGCCCGCCCGCGCCGAGGTGCCCGAACATCTCGTCCGAGCCGGTCCGGCCGAAGCCGAGGAAGACCTTGTCGGGCCCGCCGGCGACGACGAGACCGAGCCCGCGATTGGCGGGCTTGCGGAACATCGGGTCGAGGAACGCCGGATTCCGGATCGTGCGCGCGTCGCGCAGCGTCTCGGCCTGCCATACGCGCGTGCCGTCGGCGGCGACGCCGTCGTGGACGAGCGCCTGATAGAAGAGCGCGAGGTCGGCGGCCGTTGCGGTGCCGCCGCCGCCGGGCACGCCGAGTTCGCGCACCGCGGGGTCGTTGAAGCGCTGGAGGTTCTCCTCGGTGACCTCCGTCACCGGCAGCGGCGGGAAACCCTTCGCGATCAGTTCTTCGTTCGTCCAGGCGCGACCGATGTGCGTGACGTCCGCCAGGCGCGCCTGCTCCGCGTGCGGACAGCCGACACGCAGGTCGGGCAGCCCGAGCGGCTCGGCGATGCGCGCGCGCACGAAGTCGCGGAAGTCGCTCCCGCTGCGCGCCTGCACCAGCGCCGCAACCACCCACATGCTGCTCGACGCGTGGTATTCGAAGCGGCTGCCCGGCTCCCAGTTGAGCCGCCAGGTCGCAAAGCGCTCCGCGAGTTGCGACCAGCCGACCTTGCGCGGATCGAGCGGCGCCTGCGGAAAACCGGCCGTGTGCGTGAGCAACTGCTCGAGCGTGACGGCGCCCTTGCCGTTGCTGGCGAACTCGGGAATCACCGCGGCCACCGGCTCGTCGAGCCGCAGCTTGCCTTCGCCCAGCAACAACCACGCTGCGGCGGACGTGATCGCCTTGGTACACGAGAAGATCACGTAGAGCGTCTGATCGGTGGCCGGCGCCGGTCGCCCTTCGTGTGTCACCGCGCCGAAGCTGCGCAGCGCGGCGATCTTGCCCTCGCGCGCGACGGCGACCTGCGCCGAGGGAAGTCGCCCTTCGCGCACGTCGCGCTCGGCGCGGTCGAAGAGGGCGGCGACCTTTTCGGGATCGACGCCGACGCTCTCGGGGGAGCTGGCGAAGTGCTCGGGAAGAGGCATCGGCGCATGGTAGGGCGAGGGCCCGTCGTTACAATGCGCGCCGATGGTGAAACTGTCCGTCGATTTCGAGCACCCGTCTCGCCAGTGGTGGGAGTCCGGCGGCCAGCAGTTGTGGGACGGGATCATCGAGGAGGTGGGCGCTTCGTCGGTCGTCACCGACGACGACATCGCGCAGTCGTGGCTCGCCCAGGCGCGCGCCCTCCCCGGCTGGGACGCCGGTCCCGAGTTCGCGCCACACCCGATCCAGTCGCGCAGCCTCGCCGAGGACGATCCGGACGCTTAGCGCCGCTTCTTGCGCCGCTCATCGTCCCACGCGAGGACGGCGGGCAGCACGACGACGTAGCAGATGAGAGTCGCCGCGACGCCGAGCGTGAGTAGCCGGCCGAGCGACGCCATCCCGCGGTGCGAAGCGAACGCGAGACTTCCGAACGACAACACCGTGGTGAGCGCTGCGAACCAGACCGCGCGCGCCGTGGAGGTGGCGAGCACGTCCTCTTCCTCGGGATTGCCCGAGCAGCATCGGCAGCACGATCACGTTGGCGAAATCGAAGTGCCAGCCGAGGCCCACCAGCGCGGCGCAGGTGGCGAGACCTGCGAGCCCGAGCGGAAAGAACGCGAGCGCCGTGTCCCACCAGTTGCGCCACAGCAGGAACAGGAACAGCGCCGTCGCGACGAACCCGAAGAGCATCGCCTGCTTCATCGCACCGGACGTGACGCGACCCCACTCGATGAGTCCGACCGCGGGACCGGTGCCCTCTGGCGCCACCGCGAGCACGCCGTCGACGAACTCCTCGAGGTTCGCGCTGTCGTTCAGATCCCTCTTGGGAATCACCGTCACGCGCGCGCGCCCGTCGTCGGCGAGCATCATCTCACGCAGTTCCGGGGGCAGCGTCTCCAGCACGACGTCGTCGGGCGAAAGTGACTCGGTCAGCTCGCCGAGCTGCTCGATCAGCGAGCCAACGACGTTCGTCTGCACGCGACCGAGCAAATGGCCTGGAGACGGCGCCGCCGCGAGCGCGGCGCGCAGGCGGCCGAGCGCGGCGCGCAGGCGCGCTTCACTCGCGTCGAGGCGCGCATCGGCGTCTTGGCCCGCACCCGCGGCGAGCGCGGTTTCGAGTCGCCCGAGCGCCGCGATCTGCGTCGCGCCATCCGGCGGAGCACCCCGCTCGGCCACCGGGGGCACCAGGAACGCCATCGTGTCGAGAATCGCGCGCTTCTCGGCCTGGCGGTCCGGCACGTAGTCGACCAGCGTCTGCGCGCTCTCGACGAACGGCAGCTTCGCCAGCTCCGCGGCCTTCGCCTGCGCCGTGGCGAGATCGGGCTCGACCAGATCCACCGTCCAGGGCGAGGTACTGCTCTGCTGGAGCAGATCCTGGAACGCCTGTACCGATTCGGTGCTCGGGTCGCGCAGGTTCACCGGGTTGTGGTCGAAGCTCGCGCGCGGGATCAGCGCGAGCGAGCCGACCCCGACGGCGAACGCCGCCCAGCGGATCGGCCGCGCATAGGTCACCGGCACGTGGCGAAGCCGCCCCGCGAACGGGAGCGAGGGCGCTGCGAAATACGGATGCGTCCGCGCGCCGAGCGCGAGCAAGGCCGGCAGCAGCGTCAGGCTCGACGCGAGCGAGAGCAGGACGCCGGCGCCGGCGATCAAGCCCAGTTCGGCGACACCGCGGTAA
>JAGSPS010000222.1 GCA_018262315.1 Deltaproteobacteria bacterium
CGATCAAGGCGGTGCACGATCAGCAACAGCGCCAGGCGCTGAGCGAGCTGGCCGCGCAGCAGTCTCGCACCCAGCGCTCGACGCTCGGCGACCTGCTCGCCGAGAAGCTGCGCAAGGCGGGGCAGCCCGACGGCGAGTGATGAAGATCCGAGGCGGCCGCGCTCGGGAGGGCGCGGCCGCCCCGAACGCCTGGGGGTAGGGGCGCGATGACGAAAAGCGGGCTCATCGAGTCGGTGGCGGAGAAGACGCCGCATATCTCGAAGAAGGACACCGAGGTCGTCGTGAATACGATCTTCGATGCGATGACCGACGCGCTCCGGCGCGGCGAACGCATCGAGATCCGCGGCTTCGGTTCATTTCAGGTCAAGGTGCGCGAGGCGCGCGATGGTCGGAACCCGAAGACCGGCGAGATGGTGAACATCCCCGCCAAGCGCACGCCCTTCTTCAAGGTGGGGAAGGAGCTGAAGGAGATGGTGGACGGGGCCGCGACCGGCACGTCCGCCTCGGATTCCGAGGACGAACTCTCCGCCTGAGCGCGGGCACGCGCCCGATCGGAGTTCCACCCATGCTCTGGCTGCGCAGGCTGGTCTGGATTGCCTGCTTCGTTGCGATACTCGTATTCGGTTGGACCTTCGCGCACCGCAACGCGGCGCTGATCCACGTCGATTACCTGCTCGGAACGCTCGACGAGCCCGGCTGGCTGATCGCGCTTGCGATCTTCCTGGCGGGCGGTTTCACGGCCGCGCTGCTGCTGGGACTCCACGTGGCGCGCCTCGGGCTCGCTGCGCGCCGCTATCGAAAGCTCGCGAGCGGACTCGAAGAGGAACTCCACCAGCTCCGCAATCTGCCACTCGCGGCGCCCGACGAGGGGGCTGTGCGCGACGGCGCCGGTCGCAATCCCGCCACCGGGGGACTCGGGCGGAACGGGTAGCGGCGATGGCCTGGTGGCGCGGGCGGCGCGGGCGCGAGGCAGGGGGGGACGACGCCGACGCGGCGATCCGTCGCGCTCTCCACGCCGTTCTCGATCACGACCTCGACGCCGCCGAGTCGATCCTTGCGGCTGCCGTGCGCGCCGACTCGCGCGAGATCGACGGCTACCTCGCGCTCGCCTCGCTCTTCCGACAGCGCGGCGAGATCGGCCGCGCGATCCATCTGCACCAGAACCTGCTGCTGCGCCGCGACCTCGACGCCGGTGCGCGCTTCCAGGCGCTCGTGGGACTGGCCGACGACTTTCGCGAAGGCGGCTTCCTGCGCCGTGCGATCGCCGCGTACGAAGAAGTGCTCGCGCATCAGCCGCGCCACACGCGCGCGCTGCAGGCCCTGATGCGATTGCTCGTCAACGCGCGCGAAGCGCGCCGCGCGATTCCGCTGGCGCGGCGGCTCGCCCGCATCGAAGGGCGGCAGGCGTCTCGACTCGAGGCGACACTCTGGATCGATCTCGCCGAGTCCGAGCGCGCCGAGGGACGCACCCATGTGGCGCGCAAGGCGCTGCGCCGCGTGCTGCGCGCCGACCCGCAGAGCGTGCGCGCCTGGCTCGCACTCGGCATCGTCGAGGCGGAACTCGGCAAAACCAAACGCGCGCTCGCCGCCTGGCGCCGCGTGCCGGAGATCGATCGCCGCGCCGGCCCGAACGTCTATCCGCGTCTCGCGGCGACCTTCGCCGCCCTCGGTCGGGCCCGCGAATACGAGGACTTCCTCCAGGAACTGCTCGCGAGCGACGCCGAGGATGCCGGCGCGCGTCTCGCGTTGGCGCGCGCCCTGGCTGCGCGCGGCGCCACCGAGGACGCGCTCGCCGAGGTGCGCCGGGTGCTCGAACGCGAGCCAGAACACCTCGAAGCGCACGCGGCGCAGGGGCGCATCCTGCTCGCCGAGGGTCGCGAGGCCGAGGTGGCGAAAGCGCACGCGGCGCTGCTCGACCTGCTCGAACGTGAACGGGGTCCGCTGGGCGCCGGCGCGGGAGACAGTTTCGCATGAGCGGCTCCGCGCTCGACACGCCGATGATGCGGCAGTACCTCGCGATCAAGGCGAGGCACCCGGATGCGCTGCTCTTCTACCGGATGGGCGATTTCTACGAGCTGTTCCTGGACGACGCCGAACTCGCCGCGCCTCTCCTCGACATCGCGCTCACCACGCGCGACCGGGGCAAGCCCGACGCGGTGCCGATGTGCGGCGTGCCGGTGCACGGTGCCGACCCGTACCTGAAGCGTCTCGCCGAACTCGGGCACCGCGTCGCGATCTGCGAACAGGTCGAAGCGCCGAGCAAGAGCGGCGGCCGCAAGCTGGTGCGGCGCGACGTCGTGGAAGTGATCACGCCCGGGCTGGTCGGCGATCCCGACGGTCTCGAGGCGCACTGCGAAGTGTCGCTGGTGGCGCTCGACCTCGAGGCGGGAGGCGAGGTCGGCTTTGCGGCGCTCGAAGCGTCCACGGGCGAGCTGCGCGCCACAGCGGTGCGCACGGGCGGGGGCGTCCTGCCCAGCGCGCTCGCCGAGGAGCTGCGCCGCGTTGCGCCGCGCGAAGTGCTGCTGCCCCGCGCACGCGGCGCGGAGGAACTCGCAGCCGGAGTGCGAGCGCTGCTGCCGGACGCCGTCACGACGTTCGTCGAGCCCGCGAGCTTCGATCCGGCCACGGTGCCGGCAACCCCGGTCGGTTTCGCGCACGCGGCGTGCGACGCCGCCACGCGGGCCGCCGCCGCGCTGCTGCACTACCTCGCCGTGAATCAGCCCTTCGCGCTGTCGCACGTAGCACGTCTCGCGCGCTACGCGCTCGGCGATGCGATGCAGCTCGACGCCGCGACGCGTGCCCACCTCGAACTCTTCGAGAACACGATCGATCGCACCCGGCGCGGCACGCTGATCGAGCGGCTCGACGTGACGGTGACGCCGCTCGGCGCACGCCGGCTGGCGCGCTTCGTCGCGTATCCGCTGCTCGATCCGGTCGCGATCCGCGCGCGCCAAGACGGCGTCGCGTGGCTCTTCGAGCGCGACCGCTTGCGCGCGCAGCTCCGCGAGCGCGCGCGTCCGGTGCGCGATCTCGAACGGCTGCTCGCGAAGACGACGCGTCCGAACGCGCAGCCGCGCGATCTCGGCGCAATCCGTGCGTCGCTCGCGGCGCTGCCGCCGCTCGCGGCCTGCTTCGAGGCGGGCGACGCCTCCTGGCTTCCAGGCGCCGAGGCGGCGCGTCCCGCGAACCTGCCGCTGCCCGTTCCGGTGAGCGAGGCGCAGGCGCTTCTCGAAGTGGCGCTCGTCGACGATCCGCCCGCGATTCCGCGCGGCTCGCGCGGCGCGGGCGAGGTCGGCTACATGCGCGCCGGCTTCCACGCCGAGCTGGATGCGCTGCGCAAAGCCGCGACGGAAGGTCGCAGCCTGCTCGCGGCGCTCGAAGCGCGCGAGCGCGAGCGAAGCGGCATCCCGACGCTGAAGCTTCGCTTCCACCCGGTGCACGGCTACGGCATCGAGGTGAGCAAGTCGAACCTCGCGCGCGTGCCCGGCGACTTCGAGCGCAAGCAGACGCTCGCCGCCGCCGAGCGTTTCACGACGCCGGAGTTGCGCGCGCTGGAGGGAAGGATCCTCGGCGCCCACGAACGCGCAGCGGCGCTCGAACGGGAACTCTTCGAGTCGGTGCGCGCGCGGTTGCAGGGCTTCGGGGCGGCAATTCGCGCCGCCGCCGAAGCCGTCGCCGAACTCGACGCGCTCGCGGCGCTCGCCGAAGTCGCGCGCCGCGACGGCTGGACGCGTCCCGAAGTCGCCGCGGACGAGCGCCTCGAGATCGTCGCGGGCCGCCACCCGGTGGTCGAGGCGCTGCTGCGCGCGCAGGGCGGCGAGGAGTACGTCGCGAACGACGCGCATCTCGATCCCGACGACGCGCAGCTGCTGGTTCTCACCGGCCCCAACATGTCGGGCAAGAGCACCTATCTCCGGCAGGTCGCGCTGATCGCGCTGCTCGCGCAGATCGGAAGCTTCGTTCCGGCGGAGTCGGCCCGTGTGGGCGTCGTCGACCGCATCTTCACGCGCGTCGGCGCTTCGGACCGGCTCGCACGCGGCGAGTCGACGTTCATGGTCGAGATGCGCGAGACGGCCGAGATCCTGGCGAACGCAACGCGCAAGAGCCTCGTGATCCTCGACGAGATCGGTCGCGGCACCAGCACCTTCGACGGACTCTCGATCGCCTGGGCGGTCGCCGAACACCTGCACGACGCACCGGCACTCCAGCCCCGCACACTCTTCGCGACCCACTACCACGAACTGGTGGAACTCGCGGCGAGCCGGCCGCGCGTGCGCAATGCGCACTTCGAGGTCCGCGAATGGGGTCACGACGTCGTGTTCTTGCGCCGCCTCGCGCTCGGCGGCGCGAGCCGCTCCTACGGCATCCAGGTCGCGCGCCTCGCCGGTCTGCCCGACGCGGTGATCGCGCGCGCGCGCCAGCTGTTGGCGGGCCTCGAGTCGGGCGGAGGCGCGGGGCGCGGTCGCAGCGCGCGCGCGCCGCAGCTCGCACTCTTCGAGGCGCCGGCGAGTCCGCAGCCCGCCGGCCCGTCGCCGCTGGAGCAGGGCGTGGTCGACGAGTTGCGGCGCCTGGACGCCGATCGCATCGCGCCGCTCGACGCGCTGACGTTGCTGCACCGGCTGGCCTCGGTGCTGCGCAAGGGCGACGACTCGTGAGCTTGCGCGTCGCGACGACGGCCGCGCTGGCGCTCGTCGCCTCCGCGTCGCTCGGCGCGACCCGTCCTGATGGGCTCGGCGACGTGGTGGACATCCAGCACTGGTCGTATCCCGCGTTCAGCCGCGTGGTGATCCAGCTCTCGGAGCCCGCGCTGGCGACGGTCGGGGAGGTGCCCGCCGATCCGGCCGGCGACAAACCCGCGCGGCTCTATTTCGACGTTCCGGGCATGTGGGTGGGCCGGCGCTTCGCGACGCCGATTCGCGTCGGAGACGGGTTGTTGCGGCAGGTGCGGGTCGGACAGAACACCCTCGACACCGCGCGCGTGGTGCTCGACATCGAACGCTATGGGCGCCACCGCGTGATGGAGCTGGCGGCGCCCGCGCGAATCGTGGTGGACGTGTTCGCACCGCGGCAGCAAGCGGGCGGAGCAGGCGGAGGGCGCGCCGAGCAACACGGGGCACCCGAACACGGCGCCGAGTTGCTGCCGATGGATCTGCGCCCGGTACGCGTCGTGGTGGTCGACGCGGGGCACGGCGGTCGCGATCCCGGCGCGATCGGCGTCGGCGGTCTGCGCGAGAAGGACGTCACGCTCGCGCTGGCGAAGACGCTGCGGAAGAGCCTGCGCGCGCGCGGCTTCGAAGTGGTGCTGACGCGCGACCGCGACCGCACGCTGTCGCTGGAGGAACGCACCGCGATCGCCGAGGGCGTCGGCGGCGACGTGTTCGTCTCGGTGCACGCCAACGCCTCGCCGCGTGCAGAGCTGGCGGGCGTGGAACTCTTCACGCTGCAGGAGAACGCCGAGCGCCAGACGCTGCGCCTCGCCGCGCGCGAGAATGGGGTGGCGCCGGCCGAGGTCGATCCGCTCCAGCGGCTACTCGCCCGGCTGCGGCTCACCGAGGCGGGTGCGCGATCGTCGCTGCTCGCGAAGCAGGTGCATCGCGAAATTGCGTCGGGCATGGGGGAGCGTTGGCCGTCGGCGCGCGAGCCGGCGCTGAAACAGGGACCCTTCTACGTGCTGT
>JAGSPS010000223.1 GCA_018262315.1 Deltaproteobacteria bacterium
TCGGCGCGTACGGCGCCCGAAGGCTGGGAACGCTTCCGCGTGATCGGCCCGGATCTCTTCGTCGTCTGGGACGTGGACGATCCGACGACCGACGTCTTTCTGGAAGCAGCGCTCGCGGTGGCGCGCGCTCTGTGCACGCGCGCGCGGCAAGGCGACCACCCGCAGATCGACCTCGACGCGTTCGACCGCTCGATCCGCTCGGTGGAGAAGCAGCTCGAGGGACTCGAAGAGATCCAGAAGAGCGCGCAGACGGTCGAGAGCGGCGCCGAGAGGATCAAGGATCGCGCGCGCATCATGGGCGCGAATCTGCTGCGCGCGGTTGCGACGCTCGACGAATGCTGCGAAGCCGCGCGCCGCGAGTTGGGTTCGCCGAGCCCGTAGCGGCCGGAGTCACTGAGTCGGGATTGGCCGTTGAGCCTGGGGCCGATGGCGCGGCCCCCACGGTTGACTCTCTCGATCGTTGCTGCGAGGCGCGCGGGCGGTGGACTCGTCCGAAACGTCCTCGGCGGACGAGCAGCGGTAGCTTCGCGGGGAGAGTTGGCAGGCCGCCTGCGGATTGTTTCGGCCGAGTCCCCCGCCCGCGCTGGGCTTTCCGTCTTCACAGCAGATGTTCTAAAACGAACTACCGGCAAGTAGCGGGGGCGGGATGTTCGGCCAGAACAATCCGCAGGCGGCCTCGAAGCGCCAACGCGAAGCTGCGACGCGCGTCCGCCGAGGACGTTCTGGACGGACATCACGACCCCGCGCGCCACGCGCCGGTATCCGAGAGACAGAAGCGATCGCGGCTACGTCGCTTCGCCCGGCACCAGCATCGGCACGAGGCGCGGCGTGAGGGTGATCTCGATCGGTGTCACACCCCAGGCGTCGCCGTCTACCTGCACCGACGCGGGTTTGGGGCCGGCCGAGTCGATCGCGATGCGGGTCGCCGTGGTGACGACCACGTCGCTGCGCGCCGCGAGCGTGCCGCGACGCGCGGGCCAGACGATGCGCAGCAGGCCGCGGATCGTCGCGTCGCGGAACAGGCACACGTCGAGGTGGCCCGAGTCGGTGCGCGCATCCGGCGTCACGGCGAAGAGGCCGCCGTAGTTGGGCAGCTTCGCGACGATCGCGAAGCCGCACGCGATCGGCGCGCCGCGGTCGAGACGCACGTCGAGACGCGGCGGCCGATAGCGGCGCAGCGCGCGCAGGATCGGGAGCGCGTAGCCGTGATAGCCGAGCGCGCCGCGGCGCGTGCGGCGCACCTCCTCGGTCACCAGCGCGTCGAATCCGACGCCGACCACACCCAGGAACCGCGTGGTGCCGACGCATCCCAGGTCGATGCGCCGCACGCGGCCGCGGTCGATCACCTCCGCCAGCTCCTCGGGATCGCGCGGGACGCCGAGCGCGACGGCGAGCATGTTGGCGGTGCCGAGCGCGAGCGGCGCGAGCGGCGTGGCGCTCGGATCGGCGAGGCCGTTCACCACTTCGTTGAGCGTGCCGTCGCCACCGGCGGCGACGATGCGATCGACGCTGCCCTCGCACGCGGCGACGCGGCGGCGCGCGTCGCCCGCTGCGCGCGTCGCAAAGAGTTCGACCGCGTGGCCGCGCGCTTCGAGGGCGCGCACCAGGCGTGCGGTGCGCTTGCGGCCGCGACCGCTGCCGGCGGCGGGATTCGCGATCACGAGAACCTTCAACTCACGCGCTCCGCCCGCGGCGCGGCGGCGGGATCACGCGGCCTGTGCGCGCGGCCGGCGCGCCGCCAGCAGCGCGAGCACGGCGATCCCGACCGCCAGCAACACGACGCTGACGCCCTGATTCGCGCCGAACGGCGTGGCGCCGATTTCGAACCAGATCACCGACGGGTCCTGGTGTCGCACCAGATCGAGCAGCAGGCGCTCGACACCCGCCAGCACCAGGAACGCGCCAAAGACGGCGCCGTCGAACGGCGGGCGGCGCAGCAACAGCGAGAGCGCGACGAAGGTTCCGAAGCCCACTGCCGACGAGTAAAGTTGCGTCGCGTGCACGGCCTGGTCGTGGAAGGCCGCATCGGCGGGGCTGCCGGGCGGGAAGCGCAGGCAGAACCACGAGTCGCAGGGCAGACCGAAACAGCAGCCATTCAGCAGACACCCGATGCGCGTGATGCCCTCGCCCAGCGCGACCGACGGCGCCAGCACGTCCGCGGTGCGCAGCACCGGCAGCCCCTTCCAGCGCAGGAAGGCCAGCGCCGACAGCGTGGCGAGCACGACGCCGCCCAGCACCGAGAGGCCCGTGAAGCCGACGTACGCGCCGCCGCGGAACGGGTTCAGCGCGTCGCTCCAATTGCCGAGCGGCGCGCGGAACTGCTCGGTGTGGGTTGCGACCCAGAGCAGGCGCGCGCCGACGATCGACGTGAGCAGGATCAGCATGCACACGTCGATCACGCGCTCTTCGTCGATGCCGCGTGCGACCGCACGCCGCCGCGCGATCCAGATGCCGGCCGCGAAAGCCAGCGTCAACGCGACACCGTAGCTCGGGATCTCGTAGCTCCCGACGCGAAACAGGATGGGATGCACGGCGCGCGGAACATCGCACAGTGGTAGGCTCGGCTGCATGGGGGAAAAGCCGGAACGCGCGCCCGATCCCGCGACCGATCGCGAGTCCGACCGCGAATCCGATCGCGATTTCCTCGCGCGCGCCGCACGCCGCGCGATCGTCGTCGCCGTCGCCGCCGCCGTGGTGTTCGCGGTGTTCTACGTGCTCAAGGGCGCGCTCACGCCGCTCGCCGCGGCCTTCGTGATCGCGTACCTGCTCGATCCGCTGATCGACCACTTCGAGAAGCGCCGCGTGCCGCGCAGCATCGCGATCTTCCTGCTGCTCGCACTGGTCGGCGGCACGCTCCTCGGCGGCATCCTGTTCGTGCTGCCCAAGCTCCAGCGCGAGCTGGGTGCGCTCGCGGAGCGCATGCCGGAGTACCTCGACCGACTCGTCACGGTGGTGCTCCCGAGCATCGAGCAGCGCTTCGGCGTCCAGCTCCCGCACACCTTCGACGACCTGCTCGGGAGCGTGCGCAGCGGCGAGATCCCGCTGCCGCTCGAAACGCTGCGCAACCTGCTCGCCGGCGCGTTCGCGACCGTCACCGGCTCGCTCGGAGCGCTGATCGGGCTGCTCGTGATCCCGATCCTCGCGTACTACCTGCTGGTCGAGTTCGACGCGATCGTCGCGCGCGCGGGCCGCTGGGTTCCGCCGCGCCAACGCGACTACGTGTTCGAAAAAGCGCGCACCGTCGACCGGCTGATCTCGGGTTTCCTGCGCGGACAACTGCTGGTCGCGGCCACGCTCGGCGCGCTCTACGCGGTCGGCTTCGCGGTGATCGGCATCGACCTCGCGCTCGGCGTCGGCATCGTCGCGGGCGTGCTCGCGCTGGTGCCGTATCTCGGCAACGCCGTAGCGCTCGGGACGGCCACGCTGCTCTGCATCCTCAAGTTCGGGATCGACTGGCACCTCGGCGCGGTGGTCGGCTGGTACGCCGTGTGCCAGAACCTGGAGGGCTTCGTGCTGACGCCGCGCATCGTCGGCCAGAGCGTGGGCCTGCATCCCGCCGTGGTGATCGTCGCGCTGCTCATCGGCGGCGATCTCTTCGGCTTCCTCGGGCTGCTGATCGCCGTGCCCGGCGCCGCCGTCATCAAGGTCTTCGTCGACGAGTTGGGCGAGGCGTACCGGAGTTCGTCGTACTTCGAACCGCCGGCCGCCGCCGCGACCGCGAGCGAGCCGAGCGCCGATCCGGACCCGCCCGCCTCCGGCTAGACCCGCCCGAACTTCGGGTCCCGCTTCTCGAGGAACGACATCACGCCCTCCCTGAAGTCGGGGCGGCCGAAGCTCTCGATCATCAGCCGGATCGACTCGCGCTCGGCGTTGCCGAGTGAGTCGGTGAGGTTCTGGTAGACCTGGCGCTTCATGATGCGCATGGAGGTAGGCGAGCAGTGGGCGGCGACGTCCTTCGCCCACGCGCGCACGAACGGGAGGAGTTCGTCGTGCGGCACCACGCGATTCACGAGGCCGATGCGCTCCGCCTCCGCGCCGCCGACCTTGCGCGCGGAGAAGAGCAGGTCGAGCGCGTGCGCGGGCCCGACGGCGCGCGGCAGCAGCCACGAGAGCCCCCACTCGGCGACCAGTCCGCGGCGCGAGAACGCGGTGGTGAAGACCGCGCGGTCGGAGGCGAAGCGCACGTCGCAGCAGAGCGCGATCGGCACCGCCATGCCCGCGCAGGCGCCGTTCACCGCCGCGACCACCGGCTTGCGGATCGACATCAAGTAGGTGTAGGCCCCGCGGAACGACTCGCCGACTTCGGGATCGCCGGGGTCGGCGGCGAGTTCGGGCGCCGCGCCGAAGCTGCGCTCGCCGGCGCTGATCGCCTCGAGGCGCTTCAGGTCTGCACCCGCACAGAAACCGCGCCCTGCGCCGGTGACGACGATCACGACGACTTGCGGATCGGCTTCGGCGCGCGCCATCGCGTGCTTCAGTTCGGCCGCCATGCGATCGGTCCACGCGTTGAGCTGCGCCGGGCGGTTCAGCGTGATCGTCGCGACGGGGTCCTCGACTTCGTAGAGGATCTCTTCGTACATGGGTTCTCCGGGCGATGGGGCGGCGAGCTTACCCGATGCGCGAACCCGCGCGCCGCCGGGCCAGCTGCGCGAGCGCTGCCGCCGCGGTGATCCCGAGCGCGCTCGCGAGCGGCTCGGGCGCCGTCTCGAAGGCACCGATGTCGCATTGGACGAAGCCGTCGAGATCACCGTCGGTGCGGCGCGGGAATCCGGGCCCGCGCTGGTCGAAGGGGATCTGCGCGCCGATCGCGTTGAAGCATCCGGCCGGATTACCGGCGTCGATCGCGGCGCTGCCGGCGAGCAGTGCGTGGACGACCGTCGGACCGCCGTTGTCAGCGAGAACGTCGAGTCCAGCCGGCGTGTTGGAGAGATCGCCGGCGGCGGCGATCGCGCAGCTCGCGTCGGTCGAGAGGTTGTAGCCGGCGGAGGTGAGTGCGCCCGCGCAGTTGCCGCCCGCCTTCGCGGCCGCGAGCAGCGTGTTCGTGAGCGTCGTCGTCATGTCGGCAGCCGTGAAGAGATTGCCGCCCGACGACGCGCCGTTGTCCGCGATCGTGGAGGAGTAGAGGCGCGTCGCGCCGCCCAGCTTTCCGCTCGGGGGAATCGACGCGATTCCGCCGCCCGTGCTGGTTTCGCCATTGGCGACGTTGCCGCTCAGCGTCGTGGTGGTGACCCAGAGGTCGCCGTTGCCGTTGAGGATGCCCGCGCCCGCGCCGCCCGATGTGGTGTTGGCGTCGACCAGCGAGCCGGCGAGATTCAGCGAGCCTTCGTCGATCGCGATGCCGCCGCCGCCCCACGCGGCGCAGCCCGTCACGCGGACCGCGCTCAGCGTGACGGATGCGTCGGGCAGGATCTGCAAGCAGCCGCCGCGACCGGGTTCCGCGACCATCCCGCCCGCGAGCGTCAGATTCTCGATCCAGACGTTGCCGCGCTCGATCACGAAGATCTGGCTCGTGTCGAGTCCGTCGATCGTCAGCGCCGCAGCGCCCGGGCCGGTGATCGTGACGTCGCCCCGAATGGTGGGCAGCACGCCAAGGCTGAGTTCGAT
>JAGSPS010000224.1 GCA_018262315.1 Deltaproteobacteria bacterium
CAGCGTGGCGGCGTTGTTCACGATCTGGTCGAGCGCGAGCAGGCTGAAGTTCACCGTCATGATCTCGACGATCGGCCGCATGCCGCCGAGCGCCGCGCCGATGCCGGCGCCTACGAAGGCCGACTCCGAGAGCGGCGTGTCGCGAATGCGCTCGGGACCGAACTCGTCGAGCAGTCCGCGCGACACCGCAAAACATCCGCCGTAGCGGCCGACGTCCTCGCCCATCAGGAACACGCGCTCGTCGCGGCGGAGCGCATCGCGGTGCGCTTCGCGCAGCGCGTCGCGATAGCTGAGCCGGATGCGCGCGGCCGCGTCGATGGGTTGCGCCTCGCTCACGCGGAACCCCGCGGCGGGTCCGAGTAGACGAAGCGCTCGAGCTCCGCGACCGGTTCGGGGGATCCCGCCTCCGCGAACGCGACGGCGTCGTCGATCTCGTTCGCGATCTCGCGCTCGACGCGTTCGCGCTCGTCCGCATCGAGGAGTCCGGCTGCGACGAGGCGCTCGCCGTAGAGCACGACCGGATCGCGCTGCTTCCACTGCTCCACTTCTTCCTTCGAGCGGTAGAGCTGGGGGTCGTACATCGAGTGGGCGCGAAAGCGGTAGGTGCGCAGTTCGAGGAACACCGGGCCCCCGCCGGCGCGCACCGTCAGAACGGCGCGCTGCGCGGCATCCGCGACCGCCAGCACGTCCATCCCGTCCACCGGCCAGGCGGGCATCTCATAGCTGGCCGCCTTGACACAGAGGTCGGTCTCGGACTCGGAGCGCGCGAGCGCCGTCCCCATCGCGTAGAGATTGTTCTCGCAGCAGAAGAGCACCGGGAGTCGCCAGAGCGCGGCGAGGTTCATCGACTCGTGGAACTCGCCTTCGGCGACGGCGCCCTCGCCGAAGAAACACGTGGTGACGCGCGAGAGACCGCGCATCCGGTCCGCGAGCGCGAGGCCGACGGCGATCGGGAGCCCGCCGCCCACGATCGCGTTGCCGCCGTAGAAGCGCAGCGCGGCGTCGAAGATGTGCATCGAGCCGCCGCGTCCGTGGCTGCACCCTTCGAGTTTCCCGAACATCTCCGCCATGATCGCGCGCGCCGGGATGCCACGCGCGAGCGCGTGCCCGTGCTCGCGGTAGGTCGCGACGATCGCGTCGTCCGGCGTGAGGGCCTGCATCACGCCGACCGCGACCGCCTCCTCGCCGATGTAGAGGTGCAGGAAGCCGCGGATCTTCTCCGCCGAGTAGAGTTCTGCGCACTTCTCCTCGAAGCGGCGGATGCGGAGCATTTCGCGCAGCAGCCGCGTGGCGTCGTCGCGCTGCGGAAGCGTCATCGCTCCTCCTCGAGCGTCGAGACGTCGCCTTCCGGCAGGCCGAGTTCGCGCGCGCGCAGCAGCCGCCGCAGGATCTTCCCGCTGCGCGTCTTCGGCACGCTGGCCACGAAGGCGATCTCCTTGGGTGCGACCGCTGCGCCGAGCCGCTTGCGCGCGAAGCCGGTGATCTCCTTGCGGAGCGCGTCGCTCGCTTCGAAGCCGCGCCGAAGCGCGACGTATGCCTTCACCAGCTCCCCTACGACGGGATCCGGCTTGCCGATCACGGCGGCCTCGGCCACCGCCGGATGCTCGAGCAGCGCGCTTTCGACCTCGAAGGGGCCGATCAGGTGGCCGGCCGACTTGATCACGTCGTCGGCGCGGCCCACGAACCAGTACCAGCCATCGCGATCGCGCCGCGCGAGGTCGCCGGAGAGGTAGAAGCCGCCGGCGAAGCATTTGCGGTAGCGCGCTTCCTCGTCGAGGTACGCGCGGAACATCGACGGCCAGCCCGGGCGCAGCGCGAGTTCGCCTTCCTGGTCGGCGCCGAGCTCCTCGATCGCGCCGCCGGCGCCGCGCCGCACGATCGCCGCGTCGATGCCGGGCAGCGGAAGCCCCATCGAGCCCGGCCGCACCTCGAGCGCGGCGCAATTCGCGATCATGATCCCGCCCGTCTCCGTCTGCCACCAGTTGTCGTGGATCGCGAGCCCCAGCGTCTGCTGCCCCCACACCACGCACTCGGGATTCAGCGGCTCGCCGACGCTCGCCACGAAGCGCAACGCCGAGAGGTCGCGTTTGCGCGCGAGTTCCGGCCCGGCCTTCATCAGCATGCGCACCGCCGTCGGCGCCGTGTACCAGTTGCTGATGCGTTCCTCCTCGAGCAGCGCGTACCAGCGTTCCGCGTCGAAGTCGGACTCGTCCACCAGCATCGTGAGACCGTGCGCGAGCGGCGCGACGATTCCGTAGGAGGTGCCCGTCACCCAGCCGGGATCCGCGGTACACCAGAAGCGGTCGTCTGGATGGAAGTCGAGCGCGTACCAGGCGGTTGCGTGATGCGCGACTATCGCCTCGTGCACGTGCAGCGCGCCCTTCGGTGTGCCGGTGGTGCCGCTCGTGAAGTGGAGCAGCGCCGCGTCCTCGGGAGCGGTGGGCGGGATCGTGAACGCGTCCGATGCGCGCTCCAGCAGCGACGCCCAGTCGTGCGTGCCGGGCGGCGGCGCGCCGCCGCCGCCCACGACGATCACGTGCTCGAGTTGCGGGAGCGTGTCGCGCAGCGCGGCGATCTTGCGCTCGTAGAGCGCCGCGGTCGTGATCAGCACGCGCGCGCGGCCGAGCGCTAGACGCTGGCGGATCGGGTCGGGTCCGAACGCGGCGAAGAGGGGGCAGAAGATGCTCGTGTTCTTGAGCGTGCCGAGCGCCGCGACATACAGCTCCGGGATGCGCCCGGCGAGCGCGAAGACGGCGTCGCCCTTGCCCACGCCGAGCGCGCGCAAGGCGTTCGCGAAGCGGTTCGTCTCGGCGGCCAGCGCGGCGTAGGAGAGTTCGCGCACGGCGCCGTGACGACCGCGCCAGCGGATCGCGACACGATCCCGAAGCGGCCCCCTCGCATGCCGGTCCACCGCCTCGTGCGCGATGTTGAGGCCGCGCCCGTCCGGTAGCCCATCGAGGCGCTGGCGCGCTCCCGCCCATGTGAAACGCGCGCGCTCCGCGCAGTAGTCGAGGAGGTTCGGCGCAACCCGGAACTGCTCGCGATGCTTCACGATCGGGTGGAAGCGCGGCATCGGGTCGAGCGGCGCGGTCACGGCGAGTGATTCCGCAAGATGCGTGCCCGCGGCGGACCGGCGCTGGCGCGGCGGCTCGCGGCGCTGATTGCGGCGTGTCCGGTAGACGCCGCGGCGAGCCGCCTCAGTTGCGAGGCGTGGCGTCTCGCGTCGCGCGGGAGGGAGCGTCCGGTCGCCACTGTGCGGCGCCGGTTCGGGATGTCGCGCCGGCGTCCGGCTCGGCACGGCATCTGCACCACATCGACGTGCGCCGGATCTCAAGCGGCGCGGGAGGGTTGTCCATGCACCGTTCCGAGACGCTCGAGTTCGCGACTTGCGTCATCTGCGGCGCCGAGATCGCACCCGCCCGGGATCGTGGCTACGCGGCGGGTCCGGACACGTTTCTGTGCTTCGCCTGCGCGACCGAGCGCGGCGGAACCTGGGACGAGCTACACGACCGCTGGCTGGAGGCGCCCGACACGCGTGACTTCCCGATGCGCGAGGACTGAGGGATCGCGCGGTTCGCTCAGGTGGACCGTGCGTCGGCGTCGCGCGGCTCCGGGTGCCCCCGCAGCCGCGCGAGCGCGCGCGAGGCGGCGCGCTGGGCGTCGTCCATCAGTGTGTAGACGACCGGCACGACGAGCAGCGTGAGCAGCGTCGAGGTCACCAATCCGCCGATGCAGACGACGCCCATCGGGTTGCGCCATTCGGAACCATCCCCGCTCCCGAAGGCGACCGGGAGCATCCCGAAGATCGTGGAAACCGCCGTCATCAGCACCGGACGCAGCCGCGTCGGGCCCGCCTTCAGGACGGCGTCGAGGAGCGGCAGGCCGCGCGCGCGCAGTGTGTTGGTGTAGTCGACGAGCAGGATGCCGTTCTTCATCACGATGCCCATCAGCATCAGGAACGAAATCTGCCCCATCACGTCGAGCGAGTAGCCGGACAGCCAGATGGCGGCGAACGCGCCGACGAAGGACAGCGGCGCCGAGATCATGATCGTGAACGGGTGCACGAACGAGTCGAACTGCGCGGCCAGGATCATGTAGATCGCCACCATCGCGAGCGCGAACGCAAAGAGCACCGCGGAGGTGGTCTCGCGCAGCCGCTGGGTGGGTCCGACCGGCTGGAAGCTGTAGCCGGAGGGAAGCTCGAGCTCCCGAGCGAAGCGCGCGACCTCGCGATCGGCGTCGCCCGCCGCCTTGTCGCCGAGGTTGCCGGAGACGGTGATGGCGCGCGTGCGGCTCTCGCGGTCGATCTGCAGCGGGCCGCTGCCGATGCGCGGGGTGGCCAGGTTTCGCAGCGGAACGAGCGCTCCACCCTGCGCGCGCACGCGCACCAGCTCGAGCTTCTCGAGGTCGTCGCGGTATTCGGGAAGCACCTGGACGCGCACGTCGTAGCGCTCGCCGCCTTCCTCGAAGCTCGCCGCCTTGAAACCGGCGTAGAGCGCCGACACGGTGCGACCGATCTGCAGCGCCGACACGCCCAGGTCGGCCGCTCGCTCGCGCGTGATGTCGAGCGCGATCTCGGGCTTGCCCGTCTCGTAGGAGAGGTAGAGGTCGGCGTAGCCCCCGGCTGCCCGCATCTTCTCGACGAGGGTCGATGCGTAGTAGTTGAGCCGGTCGATATTGGGACCGCGGAACGAATACATGAGCTGGGCGTTGCGCGAGCCCGGCAGGCTGATGATGCCGAGTTCTTCGACCGCGAAGTCGCGCAGCGGCAGTTGCCTGGCGCGGATCCGCTCGCGTACTTCGTCCATCACCTCCTGCTGGGTCTTCTGGCGCCGGTTCTTGTGAACGAGCTGGACGTAGACCAACGCCTCGTTGACGCGCTTCTTCGCTCCCGATCCGATCGTCGCGAAGGTGAGTGAGACCTCCGGGACCGCGCGGAGCTCCGCCTCGACTGTCTCCACCACCGCGAGCGTCTGCTCGAGGCTGCTGCCGAGCGGACGCTTGAGCCAGACGTTGAACTCGGCGCGATCCTCCTGCAGCACGAAGTCGACCGGGACCGCGCGCGCCAGCCCGATGCCCCCGAGCGTCGCCGCGAGCGCGAGCGCGACCACCGCAGGCCGATGCCGCAGCCCCGCCTCCAACGTGCGCCGGTAGGCCGACTCGAGTGCGCGGTAGCCGCGTTCGAGCGTCCAGAACACGCGTCCCTGTTGGCGCTGCACGCGCAGGTAGCGGGCGCACAGCATCGGCGTCAGCGTGAGCGACACGAGCATCGAGACCAGGACGGCGCTCGTCGCGGCCAGACCGAATTCGCGGAAGAAACGCCCGACGACCCCCGACATGAACGCGATCGGCACGAAGACGGCGCACGTCGCGAGCGTGGTCGCGACCACCGCCAGCCCGATCTCGTCGGTCCCCACCGACGCCGCTTCGGCTGGCTCGCGGCCTTCTTCCTCCATGTGCCGGTAGATGTTCTCGAGGACCACGATGGCGTCGTCGATCAGCATGCCGATCGAGAGCGAGAGCGCCATCAGCGTCATCGTGTTGAGCGTGAAGCCGAACGCGTAGAAGAACACGAAGCTCCGAGGACGGGATCGCGAGCGCGGTGATCGCGGTCGAGCGGAAGTTGCGCAGAAAGAGCAGCACGACCACGGCGGCGAGCGCCGCGCCGTAGGCGATGTCGATGCCGACGTCGCGGATCGCCGCGCTGATGAAGACCGACGAGTCGAGCGCGACGGCCATCTGGTAGCCGGCCGGCAACTCGGCGCGGATGCGCGCGAGTTCCGCCTTCACCGCCTTCGCGACCTCGACCGTGTTCTCTCCCGACTGGCGGCGGATCAGCAGCGAGACGCCGCGCTTGCCGTTGAGCCGCGAGACGGTGCGCTCCTCCGCCATCCCGTCCTCGACGGTGGTCACGTCATCGAGATGGATGGTGCGGCCCTGCCGTTCGGCCACGACCAGGCTTCCGAACTGGTTGGCGTTGGTCAGCTTGCCGAGCGTCTTGAGCGACCACTCGCCGCCGCCGGTTTCGAGGCGCCCGCCGGGCAACTCGACGTGCTCGCGCTGCAGCGCAGCGATCACCTCATCGACGGCGAGGCCGTAGCCACCGAGGCGCAGCGGGTCGATCCAGACGCGGATCTCGCGCGGGCGATCGCCGGCGAGCGTCACGCTGCCCACACCGGGAACGCGCTCGAGCCGCGTCTTCACCCGCTTGTCGGCGAACTCGGAGAGCGTGCGGATGGCATGCGGACCGGAGAGCATGACGGCGAGAATCGGCGCCGCGTCCGGATCGACGCGGTTGACGATCGGCGCCTCGGCATCCTGTGGGATCTCGCTGATCACGGCGGCGACCTGGTCCCGAACCTCCTGCAACTTCCGCCCGATGTCGTACTCGAGTTCGAACTCGATGTAGATCAGCGACAGCGAGTCGGTCGACTGGCTGGAGAGCGTGCGGATCCCCTCGATGGTGTTGATCGACTCTTCGAGGACCTGCGTCACCTCGCGCTCGACCGTCTCGGGTGCGGCGCCGTCGAGCCGCGTGACGACGGTGACGATCGGCATCTCGACGCGCGGGAACAGGTCGACACCGAGCCGCGGCAACGAGACGATCCCGAGCACGATGAAGCCGCCCACGAGCATCACGGCGAAGACGGGTCGGCGGATCGAGACGTCGGCGAGCCTCACGGTTCGCCGTCCCCTGCATCGCTTGCCCGCGCCTCGCGCACGCGCATGCCCGGCGCGAGCTGGTGCTCCGTTTCGTCCACGATCACCGGCGTGTCGACGCGCAGGCCGTCGAGCACCTCGACCTCGGTTTCGGCGACGGCTCCCAACGTCACGGGCACTGGGGTCGCACGGCCGTCGTGCACCGTGAAGACGCGCGTGAGTCCGTCCTCGGAACGGATCGCGGCGCGCGGTACGATCAACACCTCGCGCTTCGATTGCGGCATGATCTCGATCCGCGCGAAGACGCCCGCCTTGAGCGCGTGGTCGGCGTTCGCGACGCGCATCCGCACCGTGTAGGTGCGGCTCGTCGGCTCGATCGCGTCGGCGACCGCCTGCACCTCGGTCTGGATCGGCGCGGCGATTCCTTCGACGTGGATCAACGCCGGGTCGCCGATGCGCACCAGCGAAAGCCGGCTCTCGGGGATCGTCGCCCGCGCTTCGAGTTCGCCGCTCTCCTGCAGCACGACCACGATCGTCTGCGGCTGCACGAGCACGGTGGTGCCCTCGTCGGCGAGCCGGGCCACGATCGAAGCCGGATAGGGCGCCGTCACGAGCGTCCGGTCGAGCTTGTACTGCGCCAGCGCGACCGCCTGCACGGCCTGCGCCTCGCCGGCACGAGCTACCGCGAGACCCGTCTCGAGCTTCTCGATCTGCTGGGCGGGGACGATGTTCTGCTTCTGCAGCTCGCGTGCGCGTGCCAGATCGGCTTCGACCTGGCGTTTCTCCGCCCGCGTGTGCTCGAGCGCGGCCTGCGCCTGGCGCAGGCCCATCTCGTAGGGCTCGCGGTCGATCTGGAAGAGCGGGGCGCCCGCTTCGACGCGGTCGCCTTCGTCGACGAAGACGCGGTCGATGCGGCCCTGGACCTCGGCGCCGATCTTGCTCTCGCGTTTGGCCTCGAGCGCGCCGGGTGCCTCGATGCGCTGGACGATCGCGCCGCGCCGCACCGGGACGGTGTGGACCTCGATCTCGGCCTCGGGCGCCGCTGCCGCGCTCGCGCCCGGCGCCGCGGGAGTCTCGGTACGCGAGCAGCCGCTGATCGCTGCGCCGAGAGCGAGGATCACAAGGAATGGCGCGATGCACTGCGCCGCGCTGCGTGACCGAATGCCTCGCGTTCCCTCGATGGCTGCGCTGATCCGCTCCAGCAACTGCATCTCCCGCGAGGGGATGCCTCGCCTGCGCGCGACAGGGTCGTGCTGCGAAACTCGTGCCGCCACCGGCATTTTCGGAGAAAAGCGCCTGGCCCGACGGGACGCTCGGGGGGGCCTCAGCGGCTCGACGCGGCCTCCGCCACCTCGGCGTCGATCCGCTTCAGCAGCTTTTCCTCGGACGCTTCGTGCGCCGCAAAGGCGCTGCAGAACGCAGCGAGCGCGCGCTCGGCCTCTCCGGGGTCTTGCCTCCCCATCTGCGCTTCGATCTCCCCGAGCCGGGCACGGAAGCCATCGTGCGCCGCCACGAGGGCGTCGAGAACGGGGCGATGGACCGGTCGCAGCGCGCAGAGTGACGGGTAGTAGAGCCGGTCTTCCTGGGCGAGATGGGCTTCGAGGGCGTCGCGGAGCCGTCCGAACGCCTCGCCAATCGCGTCGGCCGCGGCGCTCTCCCGCATCGCCGCGAGGGCCTCCGCGAACATCGCGTCGAGGCGCCGGTGCTGCTCCGCGACGGCGTGTTCGATCGAATCGTCCTTGGGGTTCATCGGGTTCGCTTCGAACCTCCGCTGTGCTGCTCGATCCGAGCTTCGGTTATCGTGACCAGCATAACGGGCGCGCCGCCCTTCGCGGAGCCCAAAGCGATGCGGCGCAGCGCAGCGGGGCGGAAGACACCATCGAACGGGACGACGAGCCCGAGATCAAGATCGAAATGGCGGAGCTGTTCCAGGCCCTGGCCCCCGAGCAGCTGGCGCGCGTGCGGTCCCAGCTCCGCGAGCGGCGCGTCGAACGCCATCGCGTGCTCTTCTTCGAGGGGGAGGTTGCGGAGTCGCTCTGGGTGCTGCGGCGCGGGCAGGTGCGGCTGTACAAGGCCTCGCCGAACGGTCGCGTGACGACCCTCGAAACGCTCGGTCCGGGTCACATCTTCGGCGCGATCTCGGCACTCGATCAGGAGACCTATCCGGCGAGCGCCGAGGGCGTCACGGCGGGTATGGCCTGGTGCCTGCCACGCGCCGTGATGCTGCGCTTGCTGGCCGACCACCCGCGCCTGGGGGTCGAGGTGTTGCGGATCGTGTCGGGCCGCCTGCACGAGGCGCACGAGCGATTGCGCTCCCTCGCGCACGACCCCGCGCCGGCGCGCCT
>JAGSPS010000225.1 GCA_018262315.1 Deltaproteobacteria bacterium
CGTCTTCACGTCGCGGTGGACGATGCGTCGCTCGTGCGCGTAGGCGAGACCGGTCGCGGCATGTTGGCCCACCCACGCCGCCGCCTTCGGCGTGAGCCGGCCGCGCTGCTGGAGCACCGCGTTCAGCGGCTGCCCCTCCATCAGCTCCATCGTGATGAAGTAGGCGCCGTCGTCGAAGTCGACGTCGTACACGGTGACGATGTTGGGGTGGTTGAGGCGCGCCGCGCTGCGCGCTTCCTGCATCAGCAGTGCGACGGCGCGCGGATGATCGCGAATGTGCTCGGAAAGGCGCTTCAGCGCGACCATCCGATCGAGGCGCGTGTCGCGCGCGCGGTAGACGACGCCCATGCCGCCGCGGCCGAGTTCGGCCAGCACCTCGTAGCGGCCGGTGCTCGGAAACGGAGATGCACCGGGCGCCTTCGCGGCGGCGACTGCGACCACCGCGGGTGCGACGTTCGCGCGCTTGCGCAGCTCTTCGATGCGCGTCGCGACGCCCCGTCCCGGGTCGCGCATGCGCAGCGCCTGCAACACCACCAGCGCCTCCGCGGGCCGGTCCGCGTCGGACAACAAGCTCGCATACCACTCGAGGAGGTCGGGCTCGACCTGCAACAGCGCGGGACCCGCGAGGGCCTCGTCGAGCCGCGCGAGCGCGAGATCGTGCGCACCGGCCGCGACGAACGCGCGCGCCGCCTCGACGGCGTCGCCGACCGGCAGGCGGGGACGCGTCGTGCGCTGCCCGGCGTCCGGCGTCTGCGCCCGATCGCGCACGAGTGTCGTGCTCGCGTCGCGCGGCGCGGGCGCGGGCGCGGGCAGACCCTCTTCGATCGCGAGGGGCGCAGCCACTTCGACCGGCGCGGGACGCCGCCGCAGCAGGAGCGCGACGGCCGTTCCGACACCAATGAGAATCAGTGCGGCGAGAGCGAGCGCGCGATGCGACGTGGGCTGCGCCGTCGCCACCGGCGCCGCGTCCTCTTGCGCCTCGCTCGCGCGCGCGATCGGCGCCGGCGTGGGCTCCGCCTCGATCGGCGGTTCGGGAGCCGGTTGCAACTCCGGCTCGACGGTGACCGGCTCGGGCTCCGCCGCCGGAGGCGTCGGTTTGCTCGCCGTCGTTCGCTTCGGCTGCACCGGTTCGCGCGGGCGCGACGGCGCGGGCTCCGGGCGAGGCTCCGGCGCAACACTTCGCTGGAGTCTGCGTACCACGCCGCGCAGCGGATCGACGAAGTCGCGGGGGAGGTCGATCTCGAAGCCGGGGTCCCCGCGACTCGCCCCGCGCCCGCGGCCGTGATCGCGACCCGCTGCCGGCGCGGCGTAGCTGGCTGCAACGAACAGGAGGGCGACCGCGACGCCTGCCTGGCGCAGCCCGGCGCAGTGGCTGCGCCCCCTTCGCGCTGCATGCCGCTTGCGCACTCCCGAACCCCCAGCGGCGGATTCCTGCGCGCCGCGCGGAGGATCCAACCCCCTGTCGAATCGGCGATCGGGGTGGCGTCTGAAGCAGGAAGGGCTCTCGGGCCAGCGCGTGCCACGGCGCGCTGCGAGCGCCCGGCGCGTCGATCATCGCGAGCCGGGGCCGCCGTCTCAGTTCGCGGAACTCAGCGCTTCGGCGCAGCCGCCTGGCTGCACGCCTTCTCTTCATCGGGGCCGAGCACGTCGTCGTGGTTGGCGTCGCAGCGCGTGAACCAGGCGAGCGCGAGGCCGACGTACTCGTCGACGTCGAGGCTTCCGCTGCGATCGCGATCGGCGCGCGGTACGACGTCGGGCGGCAGTTGCGCCAGCTCCGCGCCGCGCAGCACGCGATCGTCGTCGCCGTCGACGCTGTGGAAAGCGCGCGCGAAGAAGTTGCGGAACTCCTCGCGGTCGATGTGGCCGTCGTCGTTGAAGTCGAGCTTCGCGCGACCCGTCGGAAGCGGCTCCGGCTGCGCCTCGGCCACTTCGGCGCCCGCGAGCGGGCCGCGCAGCGCTTCCCCGTCGCTTCGCTTGGGAGCCGCCGAGACGGGTTGCGGGACGTTGCCGGTCGCGCAGCCGAGCAGCGCGGCGACGCACGCACTCGCGAGCCACGCGCGTGCCCGGCTTCGATGACGAGGGTGCGGGTTCCGGAGTTCCATCGCGTATTTCTCCTCGCGCGCAGCGAATGCGCGGCGGACCGAGGGTATAGTGATCCCGCGCCGTCCGCCGGCCGGCGCCGGGAGGAAAGTCGTGAACCAGCTCGTGAACCGTTTCGCAGCGATCTCGATGATCTTGGCTTGGACGGGCATCGTGGTGCCGGACGTGAGCCTTGCAGCGAGCGACGACGAACTCGTGCGCTGTGAATCGAGTGCGCGCGAGACGGTGCGCTGCGGCGCGGACACGCGCGGCGGCGTCGTGTTGCAGCGACAGCTCTCGCGCGCGGGCTGCTGGTACGACGAGACGTGGGGCTTCGACGCCCGCGGCATCTGGGTGAGCAACGGCTGCCGCGCCGACTTCGCGCTCGGCCGCACGACGGCCGCTTCGCAGGCCTACGACGAAACGCCGGCGTCGGACGAGGGCATCACTGGCTCGGACGTCGCATTGGGCGCCGGCGCCGTGCTCGTGCTCGGCGCCATCGCCGCCGCGGTGCTCGCGAACCGGAACAATGACGACAACAACGACAACGACAGCAACGACGGTCGATACACGGATCGAAATCCTCGCCGAGCCGGCAACGATCCGTGGGGTCGCGACCAGGTCGTGCGCTGCGAGTCGAGCGGGAAGCAGGAGCGCTACTGCAAGGTGAACACGCGCCGCGGTGTCGAGCTGTATCGCCAACTCAGCAAAGCGCGCTGCCGCTACGGCAGCTCCTGGGGCTACGACCGCAAGGGCATCTGGGTGGACGAAGGCTGCCGCGCGGACTTCCTGATCCGCGGCTGATCGCCCGCACGCGGATCCGAGTGCATGCCCAAGAGCCGCACGCGCATCCGGCTCGATCCCGGCGAGGTGACGGAGCTGGTGCGCGCCGCGCTCGGATCCGGCGCGCGCGTCGCGTCCGCGCGACCGCTCCACGGCGGCACCTTCAACGCCTGCTGGAAGGTCGCACTCGAGGACGGGCACGCGCTGGTCCTGAAGGTCGCGCCGCCGCCCGAGCTGGTGTTGCTCCACTACGAGCAGGACCTGCTGCGCACCGAGGTCGATTTCTATGCGCGCGCGGCAAAGGCCGGTGTTCCGGTTCCGGCGGTCGTCGGCGCCGACTTCAGTCGCCGCGTGATCGGCAGCGACTACTTCCTGATGACGTGCATCCCCGGTCTGCCGCTCACGCGAGCGCGCCGGCGGCTCTCGCGCCAGGCGCTGCGCGGCGTCCGCACCGAACTCGGACGCTGCGCAGCGCGACTCGCCGCCGTGCGCGGCGATCACCACGGCTACAGCGCAGCGCCCGTCGGCACGCGCGCGGCGACCTGGCGCGCCGCCTTCGGCGCGATGCTCGCGATCCTGTTGCGCGACGCTGAACGCCTCGGAGTCGCGCTTCCGCGCCCGGCCGCAGGCCTCATGGAACTCGTCGAAGCCTGCGCGCCGGCGCTCGACGCCGTCGCGGCGCCGAGCCTCGTCCACTTCGATCTGTGGGACGGCAACATCCTCGTAGACGTAGCGGCCGATCCGCCGCGCCTCACCGGGCTCGTCGACGGCGAGCGCGCGTTCTGGGGCGATCCGCTCGCCGAGTTCGCGTCGCTCGCGCTCTTCGGCGAGATCGACCGCGACGCGGCGTTCCTGCAGGGCTACGCCGAAGCAGCGGGACGGCCGCTCGCGTTCGACGCGCCCGAGCGCCAGCGCATCGCGCTCGCGCAGCTCTACCTGTATCTGATCATGCGCGTCGAGCCGGCGACACGCGGCAGCGGCGGCCTCCTCGGCTTCGTGATCCAGCGCCTCGTCTCGCGCTCGCTGCGGCGCGCGCTGCGCCACCTCGACGCGTCGCTTGGAAGACGGCGCTGAGCGAGCGGCTGCCCGACGATCCCGGTGCCCTCAATGTCCCCGCGTCTTCGCCAGCGTCCACCGCACGAGCGGCGTCACGATCGCGTTGAAGAGCGGGGCGTCGAAATGCGCCTGGTAGCGGGCGAGCTGCGCGTCGAGCACGTCGCGCGGGTAGAGGCGGCCGTCGCGGACGACGCCGGCCAGTGAGTCGAGCGCGTCGAGGCTCTGTGTCGGGTCTTCGCGAAAGATCAGCAGCTCGGCGGGCGCGCCGGGTTTCAGCACGCCCAGACTGAGGACGCCGAGGTATTCCGCCGAGTCGCGCACCGAAATCGCGAGCGCTTCCTCGGGTGTGAAGCCCGCGTCCACGAAGAGGCGCAGCTCGCGGTGCAGGCTGGCGCCCGGCACGACGAACGGGATCAGCGAGTCGGTTCCGGTGTGCACTTCGACGCCGGCGTCGTGCATGCGTTTCACGGTGCGCTTCTCGATCTCGAAGACGCGGCGCAGCATCGCGAAGTCGTCGCTCTGCATCTGGCCGGCGAGGCTCATGCCGCCGTCCGGATTCCAGATCACCTCGCGATAGAAGCGCGGCAGGAGCTGCAAGTCGGGCTCGGCGAGGATGCTGGCGTAGTCCTCGCTCCGGAGCAGGCGATCGATCGTGACGAGCGTCGGCGTGATCGCGATCTTCGCGCGCTTGCTCTCGGCGATCAGCATTTCGAGGCGCGCGTCGTCGAGGCGTTCCCACTCGGACATGAGGAACGGGAACTTCCGGGTGGGATCGGCCGGCGGCGGCGGGATGCCGATCATGTGCTGCGCGTCGTCGAGTCGCGCTACTTCGTAGGGCACGCGCTTCGGCACGTGACCGATCAGCGGCAGGCCGTGCTCGTGGGCGGCTTCGCGCACCGCGGCGAGCGTCTCGGCGTCGAGTCCATCGTACGCCTTCACGCAGTCGTAGCCGCGCTCGGCGATCGTCTGCACCGCACGCCGGCCCTCCTCGGGGTTGCGCGCGACGAGCGAGTTCTTCCACAGCGGCGGTTCGCCGTCCACGAAGGGGCCGCAAGAGAACAGCCGCGGGCCAGGGAAGCGGCCTTCGGCGATGCCGCTGCGCGCGGGGTCGCTGGCGCTGCCGTCGACGTCGCCCGCGTCGCGCGCGGCGGTGATGCCGTGATAGAGGTAGAGGAACGCGAAGAGTTCCGTCTGCCCGGAGAGCGTCGACGGCGGAAAGTGTACGTGCAGATCGGCGAGCCCCGGCAGCACGTACATCCCGGAGAACGGATTGTCGCCGCCGGGCAGCGCCGGCTGGATCGCTTCGATCGTGTTGCCCGCGACCACCAGGCGCCGATGGTCGATGCGCGAGCGGCCCGGCTCGATCAGCGTGACGTCGTGGAGAACGGCGCCGCGCTCGGGCAGCGCGAGCGGCGCCGGCGCTTGCAGCACCCGATAGACGACGACGCCGAACGCAACGAGCAGAACGACCAGGACGAGCATCGCCCGCAGCAGGATCTTCAGGCGGTCTCTCCTCGGTGCATCGGCGCACTATAGGCTACGCAGGTCGCGGCCTCCCCACCCTCTCCCCTACCCTCGCCAGCCCGGAGGACCCCCGATGACCGAGATGCGCTGCGAGCTGCCCACCCGCGGAACCGATTGGAGCTCGCTGCGCGAGCGGCT
>JAGSPS010000226.1 GCA_018262315.1 Deltaproteobacteria bacterium
ACGTCCGTCCGCCGAGGACGTTTCGGACGAACGTCACGCCCCCGCGCCACACGCGTCGGCTTCCGGGCGGCGGGATCCATCTTGGGTCAGTCTCCTAGCGATCGGCGCGGGTTCTACGGGCTTGGGGATCCACGAGCCCGGCTGTTGCGCTGCGAAAGCGGCTCGAGGGCTGGGGATCGACGTCTCCGTGCGAGCCGCCGGGGGCAACCCATCTCGCTCAACACAGCTTGCAGATCGGCCGATGCACGTTCGTGTCCATCGGCACGGGCTCTGTCGCCCGCTACGAACGCTACGCGCTGATCTTCGATCCGAGCCACTCGCGGCTCGGGACGGAAGCGCTCGCGCTGGTCGAGCGCGGCATCGATCCGCTCTTCGCGAGCGACCCCGATGAGGCGCAGCTGCTCGCTCTCCAGGAGACCGGCCGCGTCGGCGCGCTGATCGTGCCCGGCACGCTTCCGCTCTCGCTGCTCGATACGGTGATCGACCGCATCAGCCCGCAGCTCTGGGCGGGTCGGGCGGCCGTCGTCGTCGTCGATCCGCCGGCGGATCGCGCGCTGCTCCGCGCGCTGCGCGATCGCGACCTCTCGTGGCTGCTGCGCGAACCCTACGACGCTGCGGAGTTTCGCTTCGTGGTGGCCGCCGCGCTCGCGACCGACGACAAACTCGACCCGCGCAGCGGACTGCGCGTTCCGATCTCGATGCCCGCGGTGGTGACGGTCGGTGGCGCCCGCCGCGACGGCTTCGTGCGCAACGTGTCGATCGGCGGCGCCTACGTCGCACTCGAAGCGCCGCCGGATACGGGCGCGTCGGTCCGTCTCGCGCTCGACATTGGCGATCATCCGCTCGAGGTGAACGCCGCCGTCGCCTACTGCCAGGCGACCGGTGCGGCCGGTCGCGCGGTGCGCGAGAGCGGCATGGGCGTGGCGTTCCGGGGTCTCTGCGAAGCAGAGCGTGCCGCGATCGCGGCCTTCATCGACGAACGCATCAGCAGCTTCCGGTTCTGATCCACGCGAGGCTCCAACGGGTCTTCGGCGACCTCGGAGCCTCGGTGGCGCGGATCAATCCGCGCGCCCCCGTAGTAGATGGGCCGCCGCCAGCGCGACCAGCGCGGCGATGCCGAGCGGCAGCGCGCCGGGCTCCGGGATCCGAAAGACGATCGGAGCGACCTGGATGATGCCCGCCTGCCCCTTGCCGAAGATTCGCGAACCCTGCGCAGCCAGCTGGAAGTCGATGCCGAGGTTGATCGAGTCGAAGTCGAGTCCGAGCGGATCGGCGACCGGCACGCCGTAGCCCTGCCGCACACCCGCCGCGTCGAAGGGCGCGAGCATCACGTCGTAGGCGAGCGAGATGGGACTCGCCTGCACGTAGGCCGCGAGGAAGCCCGTCTGGTAGCGCACGATGGTCGGCGCGAAGCCGAGCGGCGCGAGCGCGGGTTCGTCGTAGCGCTGCTCCGGGCCACGCGGCGTTCCGTCCAGATCGAAGAAACGCGCGAAGAGCGTGTTGCCGCCCGGGAATGCGTTCACTCGCAGCGTCGCGACGCCGACTACGGCGCCGTTCGTGGCGAGGTGCGGACCCTGGGTCGGCACGCTGGTCGCGGGCGCCTCGGCGCGCACGGTGTCGCCCGCGAGGTCGATGACGCGGTAGCAGGCCTGAAAGCTCGCGGGCGATCCACACTCTGCGGCGTAGGAGACGAGAAATCCAGCGCCGGTCCATGCGACGTCGTAGTACTCCTTCTCCTGGCCCTCGAAGCCGGGATACGAGATGGGTGCGAGCAGGATACCGAGGTCGCGGTCCACGGACGCGGCCCCCGTCGCGTCGAGCAGCCAGTAGTGGAGGCGCGTGTAGTAGTAGGCCGAGCCGGGAAATTCGGGCTCGAGCAGCAGAGCGAAGACGGCATATCCGTTCGGCGTGCAGCGCACGCGGAAGGCCGCGGTGCGACCCCCGAAGGGAATGCTCGGGGGTTCCACGGGCGGCAGCAGGACGTCGCCCGTCGGGCCGAGCAGCAGGAAGCTGCCGTGGGTGTAGGAGGACGTGGCAACCGCGTAGCGCGCGCCGTCCCAGCACAGCGACGGCTCGTAGTGGATCTCGCCGGCGCCCGTCACCACGCGCGCCACGACCTGCGTTCCGTTGGCGGTCCAGCGCGACAGGAAGAGCCGCAGATCGCCGAGGTCGGGGCGTGAGTGGAGCGCCGTCACGCCGCCGTCGTGGGCTACGAGGTCGCCGTGCGTCTGTCCGAGGCCTCCCGTGAAGGGCAGCGTCGCCGACCACTCGAAGCGCGGCTCGGCGAGCGCCGGTGCCGCGAGCAGTAGCGCGATCAAACCGAAGACCACGGATGCCGCCGCCCCGGCGCCACGGAACGATCGGCGAGCCGTTGCGCGATCGGGATGCGGCAAGCGCTCTCCTCTGGATACTCCGCGAGAAGAGCAATCGCCGTGCCGAGGCGGCGGCGCGCGCGCGCCGCGAATGCGCGTCTTCGACCCGACTGCGCAGTGCAACGCCGACACGCTGCGAGGCGCGATGCCTCAGGCCGGGCGCGCTCGCTCGAAATCGGTCGTCAGCGTCCCCGCCAGGCCGCCTCGAGCAGGCCTTCGAGTTCGCGCACGAGGGGCATGCGCGGATTCGTGCGCAGGCTCGGATCCTCGAAGGCCGCGCGCGCGAGCTCCGGGATCGCGACGCGGAAGTCCGCTTCCGCGACGCCGCACGCCGCGAGCGAGCGCGGAATGCCGACCTCGTCGAGCAGCGCGTCGATCTTCTGGAAGAAGCGCTCGCGGCGTGCGGCCTCGTGGTGTCCGCCGAGGCCGATCACCCAGCCGAGCTGCGCGTACTTCTCGGGCGCGACGTACGCGCTATAGCCCGGCGCCGGCATGAACTTCGTGGGAAGCGATGCGTTGTAGCGCATCACGTGGGGCAGGAAGAGGCCGTTGGCGCGCCCGTGCGAGATGCCGAAGCGCGCGCCGACGGCGTGCGCGAGCGCGTGATTCACGCCGACGAATGCGTTCGAGAAGGCGAGGCCGGCGAGCGTCGCGGCGTTCGACATCGCCGTACGCGCCTCGAGGTCCGAGCCGTCGCGCACGGCCCGGGGCAGCGCGTCGAGGATCAGCCGCACCGCCTGTACGCAGAACGCCTCCGTGTAGGGCGACGCAAAGATCGAGACCGCGGCCTCCACCGCATGCGTGAGCGCATCGATGCCGGTATCGGCCGTGGCGTGCGGCGGCAACGAGAGCGTGAGCAGCGGATCGACGATCGCCATGTCCGGAACCAGCGAGTAGTCGACGAGCGTCACCTTGCGTTTGCCGACCGAGATCACGCTCGCGGGCGACACTTCGGAGCCCGTACCGGCGGTCGTCGGGATCGCAACCAGCTTCACGCGGTGCGCGATCTTCGGGTACTGCGCGACGCGCTTGCGCGCGTCGAGGAAGGGCAGGGAGATTTCGCGCAGCGTGAGCTCCGGGTTCTCCCAGAACAGACGCATCGCCTTGGCCGCGTCGAGCACCGACCCGCCGCCTACGGCGACCAGCAGATCGGGCGTCATGCGCTCGAGCGTCTCGACGCCGGCGCGGATCAGCGCCTCGCCGGGCTCGGGCTCGACGTCCGCGAAGACGTGCACCGCCATGCGGCCGAGGTGGCGCTGCACTTCCGCTGCGACCCCGCGTCGCTCGAGGTCGGCGTCGGTCACGATCACCGCGCGCGACGCCTCGATCTGGCGCAGGTTCTCGAGCGCGCCCGCGTTGAAGTAGGTATCCGATGGCACGCGGAACCACTGGGGCGGCGTCATGCGCCGCGACACCGTCTTGACGTTCAACAGCTGGCGATAGTTCACGTTCTCCGTCGTCATCGATCCACCCCACGTACCGCACCCGAGCGAGAAGGTCGGCGTGAGTGAGTTGTAGATGCCGCCGAGCGCGCCCACCGCGGTGGGTGCGTTCACGAGGATGCGTCCGGTGCGAACCGCGAGGGCGTAGCGGTCGACGACGTCCGCATCGCGCGCATAGACCGCCGAGGTGTGGCCCAGGCCTCCGCGCTCGGTGACCAGCTCGCAGGCGCGGATGCCGTGTTCCTCGCTCGGCGAACGCACCAGACCGAGCACGGGCATCAGCTTCTCGTGTACCAGCGGGTGAGCGCCGAGCGCACCGAGCTCCGACGGGAGTGGTGCGAGCAGCACCTTCACGGCGTCGGGATCACCGTCGAGTTCGATCCGCGCGAGCTCGGCGAGACGCCGTGGCGACTGTCCCACTGCCGCGATGTTGGGCTCGCCGCTCTCGGTGAACGCGAGCTTCGCCAGGCGTTCCGTCTCGTCGGCCGTGAGCAGCCGCGCGCCCATGCGCTGGAACTCCGCCACCGTGGCGTCGTAGATCGCTTCGTCGATCACGCAGGTCTGCTCCGCCGGGCAGATCACCGACGCGTCGAAGGTCTTCGAGATCAGGATGTCGACGACCGCCCCGCGCACGTCGCAGCTGCGGTGCAGATACACCGGTGCGTTGCCAGGCCCGACGCTGATGCACGGCTTCCCGGCCTGGTTCGCGAGCTGCACGATCTTCGGCCCGCCCGTGGTCCAGATCATGTCGATGTCGGGGTGATGGAAGAGATGGTGGGTGACCTCGCGCGGTGCGTCCGGGATCACCTGGAGGGCGTCGGGCGGAAGCCCCGCCTGCTCGCCGGCCTTGCGCAGGATCTCCACCGTGGCGAGCGCGCAGCGGATCGCGCGTGGCGAGGGCCGAAACAGGATCGCGTTGCGCGTCTTGGCGGCGACGATCGCCTTGAAGAGCACGGTCGAGGTGGGGTTCGTCACCGGGAGGATCGCCATCACGACGCCAACCGGTTCCGCGACGTACTGGAGGTTCCGCTCGGGCTCCTCGGCGATCACGCCGACCGTCTTCTTGTCCTTCAGGTAGTCCCAGAGGAACTCGGTCGCGACGTAGTTCTTCACGACCTTGTCCTCGAAGACGCCGAAGCCCGTCTCCTCGGTGGCGATCCCCGCGAGCTCCACCGCCGACTCGAGCCCCGCCACCACCATGGCCTGCACGATGCGATCGACCTCGGGCTGGCTCATGCGGCGCAGCGCGACGGCCGCGGCGCGGGCGCGGCTCACGACCTCGTCGACCTGCGCAGCGCGGGCGGGATCGAGCGGGGAGTCGGGCGAAGAGGAAGCGGGGGGTGTCACGAAGGGGTACCTCCGTCGCGCCACGCCGATCGGCGGGGACGAGCTCACCCCAGAGGAGACTCCATCTGTTCGCGGGGCACAATCAGCAGATCGGCAAGCACGGCGCAGGCGCCCGAGAGCGCCGCCAGCGAGGGACCGCCCCCGATGCGCCGCTCAGCCGAGCGGACCCTGGTACACCTCCGCGAAGCGGATGCCCAGCTCCTCGGGCACGGCCATGTTCGCGTCGCGATCGGTCTTGACGCAGATCACGGTCGGCGCGGCGGACTTGCGCGCGCGCTCGACCGCGGGCGCGAGCGCGTCGCGCGTGCCGACGAAGATGCCTTCGCAGCCGAGGCCCTCGGCGACGCGATCCCAGCGCACCTCGCCCATCGCGGTGCCGAAGGTCCGACCCCAACGCATCCGCTCGT
>JAGSPS010000227.1 GCA_018262315.1 Deltaproteobacteria bacterium
CTTCGAGCGCGAGTGCTCGATCCAGCGCCGCCACCAGAAGGTGATCGAGGAGGCGCCCGGCAACCGCATCAGCCCCGAGCTGCGCGCCAAGATGGGCGAGGCGGCCGTCGCGGCGGCGCGGGCGGTTTCCTACGTCGGCGCCGGGACCTGCGAGTTCCTGGTCGACGCGCGCGACCGCTTCTACTTCCTCGAAATGAATACGCGCGTGCAGGTCGAGCACGCGATCACGGAGATGATCACCGGCATCGACATCGTGAAGGCGATGATCCGCGTCGCCGCCGGCGAGAAGCTCGCCTTCGGGCAGGAAGATCTCGTGATCAGCGGCCACTCGATCGAGGCGCGCATCTACGCCGAGGATCCCGACAACAATTTCGTGCCGTCGCCCGGTGAGATCGTCGTGTACCGGCCGGCGGCGGGCCCCGGCATCCGCATCGACAGCGGCGTCTTCCAGGGCGCGCACGTGACGGTCTTCTACGACCCGATGGTCGCCAAGCTCGTGGTCTGGGGCCGCGACCGCGGCGAGGCGATCGAGCGGCTGCGCCGCGCGCTCTCCGAGTTCGTGGTGAAGGGCATCAAGACGTCGATCCCGTTCCATCAGAAGGTCGTGAATCACCCGGTCTTCCTGGCGGGCCGCTACGACACCAGCTTCATCGAGCAGCACATGGCAGGCGGGAAGGGTCGCACCGCAGGCTCCGAAGACTACGCCGCCGAGGCGCGCCGCGTCGCGTTCATGATGGCCGCGATCGTCGCCTTCCGGCGCGACAAGCATCGCGCCTCCGAGGCGTCGTCGGCGGTCGGCACGGGCGGCGGCGATCCGTGGAAGAACTTCGGCCGCCGCGCGCAGATGCGGGGAGGCTGGCGTTGAACTACGAGGTCTCCGAGAAGAAAGGTGAGACCAAGACGGTCGGCCTGGTCGAGGAGTCCGATCATCACTACGCGGTCACGATCGACGGGCGCACCGTTCATGTCGACGCCGCCAAGAGCGGCAGGACCATCTACTCGATCATCGAGGACGGCAAGCAGTTCGAAGTGATCGTCGACGACCAGGGCGCACACGGCTTCGACGTCTTCGTCGCGGGCCAGATCTTCTACCTGCAGGCGCTCGATGAGCGCTCGAAGCTGCTGACCGCCTCGACGAAGCCGATCGCCACGGGCCCGCAGCGCGTCGAATCCGAGATGCCTGGCAAGGTCGTGAAGATCGCCGTGTCGGTGGGTGCGTCCGTCGTCGAAGGCGAGGGTATCCTGATCCTCGAAGCGATGAAGATGGAGAACGAGATCAAGTCTCCGGTCGAAGGCGTCGTGACGGAGATCAGCGTCGCCGAAGGGCAGACCGTCGAGAGCGGAGCATTGCTCTTCGTGGTGGCGCCACCCGAAAAGAAAAAGGGCGCGTAGTCCTGCCGCGCCGGGTGCTGCTCGACACCGACATTGGCAGCGACGTCGACGATGCGCTGGCACTCGGCCTCCTGCTCGCCTGCCCGGAATGCTTCGACCTCGTTGCGGTCACGACCGTCTGTGGCGACACGCGCTTGCGCGCGCGCATCGCGGCGCGCCTGCTCGGCGTCGCCGGGCGCGAGCGTGTCGAAGTCTGCGCGGGCGAGGAGGCGCCGATTCTGCGCGCCGCGAACCGCTTCGTCTGGTTCGGCCACGAAGGCAAGGCGCTTCCCGACGGCCGCGACGCCCAGCTATCCGACGAATGGGCCCCCGAGCGGATCGTGCGCGCCGCGCGCGAAACGCCCGACCTGGAGTTGCTCGCGATCGGACCGCTCACCAACCTGGCGCGCGCGCTCGCGCTCGATCCGACGCTGCCCGAACGCGTCGCGGGCCTCACCGTGATGGGAGGCCACGTGCGCAGCGTTCGCCTGGGCGGCAAGGAACTCCCGCACGGCATCGACTACAACCTGTGCTCCGATCCCGAGGCGACCGTCGCCGTGCTCGGCGCCGGCTTCCGGACGACGCTCGTGACCGCCGACGTCACGCTGCAAACCTGGATGGGTCCCGCCGATCTCGCGCGACTCGAAAGCGCCGGCACCGTCGCGCGCGCGATTGGCGCGATGCTGCAGCAGTGGACCGGCGTGCAGAAGAAGCTCTTCTCGGCGTGGGGAGGGGACACGCCGGGTGAGTTCGTCGCCTTCCTGCACGACCCGCTCACCGTGCAGGCTCTGATCGACCCCTCGCCGCTGCGCTTCGAGACGCTCCGCATCGTGCCCACCATCGAGAAGGGCATTCTTCGCACGCGCGAAGCGCCCCGCACGAGCGATCTCGGCACCGAGATGCAGGTCGCCACTGCCGTCGACGCGGTAGCCGCGCGCGCCGCGATCGTGGATCGCCTCGCGACGCTCTAGTCGGCGCTCGGTTTCGCCTTGACCTCGGCCGCGGCCTAGTAGATTCTCTTGTTGAACTAACTGCGCCCGCCGAGGAGATGCGATGTCCGCCTGGCACAAGACCGCCTGCATCCTGTGCAGCCTCAACTGTGGGATCGAGGTCCAGCTCGAAGGCCGGCGCCTCGCCCGGGTGCGCGGCGACAAGAGTCACCCCGGCTCGGAGGGCTACACCTGCGAAAAGCCCGCCCGCCTCGATCACTACCAGAACGGCCGCCACCGCCTGACGACGCCGCTGCGCCGCCGCCCCGACGGCAGCTTCGAACCGATCGACTGGAACACCGCGATTCGCGAGGTCGCTGCGGCGTTCGTCCGCGTCCGCGACACCCATGGCGGCGACAAGATCCTCTACTACGGCGGCGGGGGGCAGGGCAACCATCTGCCCGGCGCCTATGCCAGCGCGACGCGCTCGGCGCTCGGTTCCGTGTACGCCGCGAACGCGCTGTCGCAGGAGAAGACCGGCGAGTTCTGGGTCGACGGACAGCTCTTCGGGCGCCCGTCGTGCCACACCGCGCCGGATTTCGAGCACGCCGAGGTGGCGGTCTTCGTCGGCAAGAACCCGTGGCAGTCGCACGGCTTCGCGCGCGCCCGCGCGGTGCTGCGCGAGATCGCGAAGGACCCGAAGCGCACGCTGGTCGTGATCGACCCGCGCCGTACCGAGACCGCCGATCTCGCCGACTTCCATCTCCAGGTCCGCCCCGGTACCGACGCGTTTGCGCTCGCTGCGCTGCTCGCGGTGCTGATCGAGGAGGATTTCGTCGATCCCGCATTCCTGCGCGATCACACGAACGGCGCGGACGATGTCCTCGCAGCGCTGCGCGACGTGGATGTCGCCGTGTACTGCGAACGCGCGGGCGTCGAAGAGTCGGTGGTGCGCGAAGTCGCGCGACGCATCGGGCGCGCGACGAGCGTGTCGCTGCTCGAAGACCTCGGCATCCAGCAATCGCGCCACAGCACGCTCAACTCGTATCTCGAAAAACTCGTCTGCCTGATCACCGGCAACTTCGGCAAGCAGGGCACCTCGAATCTCCACACGCAGATGGGCAAGCTGTTCGGCGGAAGTCGCAGCGACCGACGCACGCCCGTCGGCGGTCACCGCATCATCGGAGGGCTGGTGCCCTGCAATGGGATCCCCGACGAGATCCTCACCGACGACCCGAAGCGCTTCCGGGCGCTGCTCGTCGAGAGCGGCAACCCGGCGCACTCGCTCGCCGACAGCCAGCGCATGCGGCAGGCGCTCGAAGCGCTCGAACTCGTCGTCGTGATCGACGTGGCGTTCACCGAGACGGCGCGGCTGGCAGACTACGTGCTGCCCGCGTCATCGCAGTTCGAGAAGTGGGAAGCGACCTTCTTCAACCTGGAGTTCCCGCGCAACGTCTTCCATCTGCGCGCGCCGTTGCTCGACCCGTTGCCGGGCACGTTGCCCGAAGCCGAGATCCACGCGCGACTCGTGCGTGCCATGGGCGCGCTCGGCGACGAGGACCTGGCACCGTTGCGCGACGCGGCGACGCAGGGCCGCGCGGCGTTTGCGGGCGCCTTCTTGCAGGCGCTCGCAGCCAAGCCGCAGCTTGCCGGGCTTGCGCCCGTGGTGCTCTACGAGACGCTCGGCAAGACGCTGCCCGACGGCGCTGCGGCAGCCGCGGTGATGTGGGGACTCGCGCACAACTGCGCGCGCGCATACCCCGAGTCACTGCGGCGCGCGGGCTTCGGCGGCGCTTCGATCGCCCAGGGCGAGGCGCTCTTCGACGCGATCCTCGAGCGCCGCTCCGGCGTGGTCTTCAGCATCGACGACTACGACGAGACCTGGAAGCGCATCGAAACCTCCGACGGCCGCATCCGCCTCGCCATTCCCGAGTTGCTCGGCGAGCTACAGACGCTGCGAGACGAGGATGCGGTGCAGCGCGATCCCGCCTTCCCGTTCGTGCTCGCTGCGGGCGAACGTCGCACCAGCACGGCGAACACGATCTTCCGCGACCCGGCATGGCGCAAGAAGGACGCCGACGGCGCGCTGCGCATCAGCCGGGACGACGCCGCCGAGTTGGGCATCGCGGACGGCGGCCGCGCGCGCGTCACGACCAAGCGGGGCAGCGTCATCGCGGTGGTCGAGGTCACCGACACGCTGCGGCGCGGTCACGTCACGCTGCCGAATGGGCTCGGCCTCGCGTACCCAGATGAGAGCGGAGCCGACGTCGTGCGCGGTGTCGCGCCGAACGAGCTCACCGCCTCCGAAGATCGCGACTGGCTCGCCGGAACGCCGTGGCACAAGTACGTCGCGGCGCGCGTGGAGGCGATTGCCGGCTGATGCGGCGCACGCGCTTCGACCGCTGGCCCTGTCCGATCGCCCGCGCCACGGATCTGGTCGGCGACTGGTGGACCCCGATCATCCTGCGCAACGCGTTCGCCGGCGAGCGGCGTTTCGACCAGTTCCAGTCGTCGCTCGGCGTCCCCCGGGCGATCCTCGCGCGACGGCTGAAGCGGCTCGTCGACGAAGGGCTGTTGCGCAGGGAGCGCTACGCCGAGCGACCGCCCCGCTACGAGTACCGGCTCACCGACAAGGGGCGCGCGTTCTGGGACGTGCTCGCCGCGCTGTGGCGCTTCGGCGAGGACTGGCTGTGGGAACCCGGTACGGAGCCTCCGGTCCAGCTCGTCGACCGGGAGACGGATCGCGCGGTGCGGCCCGTGGTCGTCGACGAGTACACCGGCCAGCGCCTCGATTTGCGCCGCATGCGGATCGCCGCCCGCAAGCGGGGCGGGGCTACGACGGCGGATCCGTGAGGGTGAGCGCGCTCGACGTCGCGCGCGAGCGGCGACCGCCGAAGAGCCAGGCCGCGAGCACGCCGAGCAGATAGAGAACCATCATCGGCACGGCGAGCATCGTCTGGCTCACCCAGTCGGTCGAGGGTGTCAGCACGGCACCCAGGATGAAGCAGGCGAGGATCGCGTACGGGAAGCCGCGCAACAGCTGGCCGACCGAGAGGATGCCGGCACTCGCCAGGAAGAACACCACCACCGGCATCTCGAACGACGCGCCGAAGGCGAGGAACATCGTCGTCGTCATGCTGAACACTTCGCTCATCGACCACGCGGCCTGCACGAACTCGTTCTCGAAGTTCGAGAGGAACGCGAACATGATCGGGAACACGAACTGATGTCCGAACAAGGCTCCGGAGACGAAGAGCAGCGTCGAA
>JAGSPS010000228.1 GCA_018262315.1 Deltaproteobacteria bacterium
GAGCGCCGCGGATGGGACGATCGACGGCGAGTTCAAGCTGGCGCTCGACGGCGCCGGGCTGCGCGCGCGCGGCGCGCTCGAAGTCTCGGGATCGCTCGATGCGCCGGCCTTCCACGCGCTGCTCGAAGCGGAGCCGGGGTTGCCAATCGCGGGACGCGTCGAAGTGCGCGGGCAGATCGCGCGCGAGCAGGGCGAGCGCGTCTTCGACGCCAGCGTGGCGCTGCGCGACGCGAGCTTCACCAGCGACCTCATGCGCATGAGCGACGTGAACGGCGTCATCGCGTTGCGCGGCCCGCCGCTGCACACGCCGAAGAAACAGATCCTATCGCTGGGTGTGGTGGACGTCGGCGTGCCGCTGACCGACGGTCTCGTCGAGTTCACACTGCGCCGCGACGGCACCGTCGCGGTGGCGCTCGCGATGCTGCATTTCGCCGAGGGCGAGCTGCGCGCGCAAGATGTGGTGCTCGATCTCGAAGCGAAGCAGACCGCCGCGACGCTGCAGGCGCGCGGTCTCGATCTCAGTGCGCTGCTCGCGCAGGTGGACATTCCCGGCATCGAAGGCAGCGGAATTCTCGATGGCGACGTACCGCTGGTGCGAACGGGCTCGTCGCTCGTGGTGAAGGGCGCCTTGCTGCACGCGGCGCAGGGCGGCGGCAAGATCCGCTACACGCCGACCGAGGAAACCCGCGCGCTCGCCGCGTCGCGTCCCAACGATCTGGGCCTCGCCGTAGACGCGTTCTCGAATTTCGAGTACGAGATCCTCGAAGCGAGGCTCGACGGCGAGTTGCAGGGCGAGATGAAGATCGGATTGCACGTGCGCGGTGCGAATCCGGAGTTCCAGGACGGCCGCCCCGTCGAACTGAACCTGAATCTCGAAGCCCGCCTCACCGACCTCGTGCGCGATGCCACCGCGGCCTATCGTGTGCCGGACGTGGTCGAAGAGCGCTTGCGCGCGTTCTCGGAGGGGAAGGCCAGATGAAGTCGAAGTTCTGGATGGCGGTCGCGTCGATCGCGCTCGGACTCGCGACCGTCGCGGGCTGCACGCCGCGCGTTGCAATCGAGGCGCCGAAGGAACCGATCACGATCAACATGAACATCAAGATCGAGCACGAGATCCGCGTCAAGGTGGACAAGGATCTCGAGCAGGTGTTCGCGGACAAGGAGGACATCTTCTGATGTGGCAGCGACATCGTGCGTGGTGGGTGGGTGCGTGCGTCGTGGGGCTGCTGGTTTTCGGCGCGGCGCTGCCGAGCGCGGCGCTCGAACTCGACGCCGCGCGGCAGCAAGGCCTCGTCGGAGAACAGAGCGACGGCTACGTCGGCGCCGTGTCGGCTTCGCCGAGCGCCGAGGTGAAGGCGCTCGTCACGGAGGTGAATGCCAAGCGGCGCGCCGCGTACGCGGAGATCGCGCAGAAGAACGGGACGGCGCCCGAGGCGGTGGCGGCGCTGTCGGGCCAGAAGCTGATCGATCGGGCACCGGCGGGGCAGTGGATCTGGGCGAACGGGCGCTGGACGCAGAAGAAGTAGAGGGAACGCTGCAGAAATTGACGTCCGCCTTCACGATTCCGATCCCGTCGCGCTGGGCGCTGCTCAACGAGAGTCGCGTCTTCTGGGACGTTGCGCTGAGCCTCGCGCGTTTGCCCGGCCTGGCCTCGCAGCCACGCGGCGCGGGCGATCCCGTGCTCGTGCTGCCCGGCTTCTCGGCCGGAGACGGGTCGACCGCGGCGTTGCGACTCTTCCTGCGCCTGCTCGGTCACGACGCACGCGGCTGGGGTCTCGGGACCAACGGCGGCGATGTGTCGGCTCTGCTGCCGCGCGCGATCGCCGAAACGGAGCGCTGTGCGACGTCGACCGGCGCGCGCGTGCGCCTGATCGGCTGGAGCCTCGGCGGCTACCTCGCCCGCGAAGTCGCGCGCGATCGGCCCGATCTCGTCGAGCGTGTCGTGACGCTCGGCTCGCCGGTCGTCGGCGGTCCGAAGTACACCACCGCCGCGCGCACATTCCGGATGCGCGGCATCGATCTCGACGCGCTCGAGGCGGAAGTCGCCGAACGCGAGAAGACACCGCTGCGAGTTCCCGTCACGGCGATCTACTCGAAGCGCGACGGCGTCGTCGCGTGGCAGGCCTGCATCGACCGCTGCAACCCGGACGTCGAGCACATCGAGGTGTTCAGCTCGCACGTGGGCCTCGGCTTCCACGCCGAGGTCTACGCGCTGATCGCGCAACGGCTCGCGGCAACTCCGGCGGCGGCGGCCGCGTAGCCGAAGAATGGACAAGCAGGCGCTGGTGGCGCAGCTCGTCGCGAAACTGCGCGACGCACTCCAGGTGGCCGAGCGCGCGCGCGACGACGCGGCCGAAGAGGCGCGCGAGGGTGCCACGCCCGCCGAGAAGCGCGACGACGCGCGTGTCGCAATCGAACAATCGGGCATCGCGCGCGGCCAGGCGCGGCGCGCAGTGCAGATCCAGGCCGAGCTGAAAGCGCTCGAGAGCTTCGACCCCCAGCCGCTGCCGCGCGGCGCGCCGGTGAGCGTCGGCGCGCTCGTCGAAGTGGAGCAGGAAGACGGCGGCGTCACCGTCTTCCTCGCGCCGGCCGGCGCCGGCAAAGAGCTGACGGGACCGGGCGGCGACGGCTTCTTCACCGTAGTGACGCCCTCGTCACCGCTCGGTCGCGCCATCCTCGGCCACCGCGCGGGCGACACCGTCGAAGCCCGCATCGCCACCGCCCTCCACGAGTGGACCATCACCTGGGTCGGATGATTTCCAGTGCCGTGATTTCCGGTGCCGGGCGTCAGGTTATTTCTTGTCAGTTTATACAATGACCGGACGCCTCGATAACCTGACACGGCGATAACCTGACGCCCGGCACCATTCCGAGGGGGAGGCTGATATGACGCGCAGGATTCGTGGCTTCGTCTTGTCGCTCGTGGTACTCGCTGCCGCGCCGGGGCGCGCCGATGTGCTCGGACTCTTCATCGACACGTCGGTCAGCGACGAGCGTGTCGGGGTCGTCGATCCGGCGACGGGCGCCGTCACGGCCTTCGGCGAAGCGCTCGACACCGGACCGCGCTCGGGTGGCGTCTACGACGTCGATCTCGATACGGGGAATCTCTACTTCGTCGCCGGCACCGACAGCGCGCCCGGCACCTGGTCGCTCTGGACCATCGATCTCCGCAGCGGCGCCGCGGTGGACTTTCCGCCCGTGACGACCCCCGTCAACTTCGATGGCTCACCGTCGTTCCTCGAGTTTGATCCGGTCGGCGGCCGCATCCTCGGGATCGTGAGCCGCACCACCGACAACCGGCGATTCCTCGCCCGCTTCGACCCGGTGACGGGCGACATGACGCTGATTGGCACCGGATTCACGACGGGCGGCTACAGCTCGGGCATCTCGGCCTTCGACGCCGCGCACCAGATCTTCTACCTGGTCGCCAACGTGTTCGGCGGCTCGGATCCGGCGCTCTACCGCGTGAACGCCGCGACCGGCGCAGTGATCGGCAGCGCCACGCTCAACACCGCCATCCCCGAGGTCGGCCTCACCCCGAACTTCCTCGCCTACGACCCGGCGAGCGGCAAGGTGCTGGCGATCGTGAACCTGTCGCCGAACAAAGTCCTGGTCTCGATCGCCCCGACCACCGGCGCACTCACCGCGCTCTCCGCACCGATGGCGGCGACCGGCTACTCGAGCGGCGTCGCGGACTTCGACGAAGCGACGGGGGTCTTCTACTTCGCGGCCAACGACGCGACCAACACGACGAGTACGCTGTTTCGCGTCGAGGCGGACGGCACGGTGCTCCCGAGCCACGTCTTCACGTCGAGCGATCCGGACATCACCCCGGGGCCGACCTTCCTCGTCGTCCCGGAGCCGGCGGGTGCCGCGCTGGCACTCTCCGCGCTCGCGTCGCTGCTGGGGATCTCGCGCGCCCGCTCGCACGCCGGGTTCCTGAATAACTTGACAACGAAATAACTTGACGCCCGGCACCGTTCCATTATCCGAGCGCGTGCGCCACGGCTTCGCAGAATTGCGTCGTCGTCGCCGTGCCGCCTTGATCCGGGGTGAGCACGCGGCCCTCCGCGTAGACCGCGGCGACGGCGGCTTCCAGACGCGCGGCCGCGTCCGCGAAGCCGAGGTGTTCGAGCAGCATCGCGGCGGAGAGCAGCGTCGCGGTGGGATTGATCGCGTTCTTGCCGGCGAGGTCGGGCGCAGTGCCGTGGGCCGGCTCGAAGTACGCCGCACCGTCGCCGAAGCAGCCGCTCGGCGCGAGGCCGAGCCCCCCCACCAGCGCGGCGGCCGCGTCGGAGAGCACGTCGCCATAGAGATTGGGCAGCAGCACCACGTCGAAATCATGCGGCGTGGCGACCAGCCGGTGTGCGAGGTCGTCGACGATCAAGCTCTGGAACGGAACGTCGGGATGCTCGGCCGCGACCGCTTGCGCGACCTCGCGGAACATCCCGTCGCTGCGCGGGAGCATGTTGTGCTTGGTGCCGCAGGTGACGCGCCCCGGCCGTCCGTGCGCACGGCGTCGCCGCGCCAGCTCGAATGCGAAGCGCGCCACGCGGCGCGTCCCGGCTTCGGTGATCACCTTCAGCGCGAAGCGGCCCGGGCCGAGCTCGTGCACGGGACGCCCCGCGGTGAGACTGCGCAGCCCGAGCGGAGCGAGGTCGGCGAGGTCGCCCTCGGCGGCGACGTAGAGGTCTTCGAGGTTCTCGCGCACGATCACGAGGTCGATGCCCTCGGGACGGGCGAGCGGGCTGCGCGCGCCCGGGAAATGGCGCACGGGACGCACGTTCGCGTAGGTTCCCTTGCCCCAGCGCAGGTAGAAGAGCGCGAGCGCGCTCTTGCCACTCGTCGCGCCGAAGAGCGTCGCGTCGGCCGTGTCGATCGCGCGGCGCGCCTCCTCAGGGAACGGCGAGCCAGTCCGCTCGATCCCCGCCTGCCCGACCGGCGGGTGCAGCCACTCGATCGGAAGACCGAGCGCATCGATCACCGCGAGCGCCGGCCGCACCGCCTCGGGCGCAGCGTCCTCGCCCTCGATCACGACGACGCGCTTGCGCGTCACCGCGGCGCGGCCGTGCGCGCGGCTTCGACGCGCCGGCGCAGCACTTCGAGAAGGCCGCCCTGCGCGAGGATCTCGACCATGTCGGGCGTCCAGGGCGGGGCGGAGAGCTCGATGCCACGCGTGTGGTTGCGCGCGAGGCCCGTGCGCACATCGAACTCCACTTCGTCGCCGTCCGCGCATGCGGCGTGGATGCCCGGGCAGGCGAGATTCGGGAACGCGATCGCGACGCAGTTGCGGAAGTAGATGCGCCCGAACGACTCCGCCAGCACGCCGCCGAGGCCGAGCAACTTCAGGTTCTCCGGCGCGTGCTCGCGCGACGAGCCACAGCCGAAGTTGCGCCCGGCGACGATCAGGTCGCCGGGCTGCACGCGCGTGACGAACTCGGGGCGCGCCCGCAGGATCGCCGCGCGCCGCTCCTCCCACGGCGACGA
>JAGSPS010000435.1 GCA_018262315.1 Deltaproteobacteria bacterium
ATTGCCGATCCCGCCGCTCGTCGTCTCGACGGTCGAGCTGACGCGGCCGTGCGTCTCGATGTCCACCGGAACCTGTCCGTCGAAGGGATCGCCGCCGATTTGCTCGACCGCCCAGTAGTACCGGATCGCCGCCAGGGCCTGGCCGTTGATCGGGTTGAACGGGTCGACGTACGAAGTCAGCGTGAGCTGCATCTCCCCGCGCGGCAGCGCGCCACCGATCGTCGTCGCCGACCCGACGACGGATCTCAGCCCGGGGACGTCGTAGGCGAGCGATACGGTCTCCGGAAGCGTCTGGTCTCCCTCCTCGGTCTGGCCCAACCCGTTGACGTACTCGGTGAACTGGCTCTCAGGGAACACCACCGCCGCCCGTCCCGATCCCGCGCCCGCCAGCAGCAGGATCGCAGCCAGAAACACAGGACGTACTCTCCGTGCAACGGCTCGCATCGACTTCTCCTTCGGTTGCGTCTGAATCACCTGCGCGTGGGAACGCAAGCGCCGAGCCAACTCTGCGCGCACTGCAAACGCCCCAGGAGCTTGTGGAACACGGCGCGCCGAGTCGGCGCAGTCGGGTATGCGACCGGATGGCCCGCCCTGCGAGGCGGGCTGAGACACCCGGCCACGATTTGCAAGTCCCAGGAGCGATGCGGCGCGATCGAACCCGAGCGCCTCGCCATGACCTCCGTGGAGAGCGTCCAGCGGCTGCTCGCCGCCCGCGATCGTCGCGGAATCAGACACCTATAAGTGTCTGTTGCCGCCGACGCGACACGCCGATCGCCCTCGAGCCGGATCGACGGCTCGTCGCGCATGCTGCGCGTGAATATGTTCAATCTCGAGCGCGCCGAGCACCTCAAGTCGCAGCCGATGCCCGCGGCGCGTCGGCCCGCCGGGCTGGGAGTTGCCATGACGACTCGTCAGCGCACGTGCCAGTCCTCGCCGTAGAGCCGTGCGGACAGCCGCTGCACGACGCGTCGCGATGCGGTGTTGTGCCAGGTGGATCGCATGCGGGCTCCTCTTGCCCGGCTGGGCGCACGCCGCGCTGATCACGACGGAAGGTCGGTGGTCCCGACTCCGTTCACCGGATTCCAGAACACGCGCGGCGCCCTGAACACGACGCCCGGGACGGGTCGTCCGGCAGCCGCTTCGTCCAGACGCGCCAGTCGCTGCGTGGACCGGGAGGGCTCGCTCGCACCGCACGTTGCATCAAGTCCTGCTGCGCATCTGCGACGTCGTTCGCACGGGTTGCGCGTCGCCTGCACATCGAGGTGCCCGCTTCGGTGTCTGTGCCGCCGTGCCGATACGGGAGGCCGGGAGCGGACGCCGGAAGCGAGTGGCCCCGCGCGACCGCCCATCTTGGGAGATGGGGCATGCGTATCGAGTGCCGCAACTTGGGACCGCAGCGACTCGCGTGCCGCGTACGATCTCGGCTACCAGGACGGCAGCCGCGACTATGATCGCGACAAGCGCGCCGACTACACCCGTTATCGCGGTTCGTACGACTGGAGCACGGAGCGCGACTTTGCGTCCGGCTACCGGGCCGGCTACGAGCAGCAGGCGCAGCGCTCGGCGTCGTCGCGCCGCGGTGACCTCGAGGACGACGACGAGCGCGGCTATGACTCGGTCGCGGCGGTGCCGTCGTGGCTGGTCGGAGGCTTCCGCGGCTGGAACGAGTTCTCGGGCGCCGAAGTCGGGCTAACCGTCTATCCCAACGCCGCGGTGGTGCTGGTCTCGGGCGACCGGACACGCCAAGGCGTCTACCGCGACGGGCAGGTGTATCTGCGCAACAGCGGCGCCTACGCCGTGACGCGGGCACGCAACGGCATCCGCTTCACCAAGACCGGCGACGAGCGCAACACGAGCTACCTGCGCCGCACCGACTGACGGGGTCGCTCGCGCGACTGCGCCCACAGGCGCCGCGAGCGACCGCGCGGGTCTGACTCTTTCTCTTGCTGAGCTCCTTGCTCACTCTGCGGGGGTTCGGGGGGTGATGGTAGGCGTTATGGCAACTTGCCCCTCGGAGCGGACCAACGGACTCTCCTCGGCCCGCGCTGCACGAATCTGGGAGCCACTCATCCGGAGCGGTGCGGCCGACGCCGCGCAATAGCCGCTCGCCGGCCAGATTGCTCGACCCGCGCAGAGTCGCGCCGGCGCGGTCCGCTCGGACGCGTCGCGAAGCTCGCAGCCGCCGATGAAGACTCGCGGATTACAGTTCCATTGCTGGTCAGCTCCAGCACTACGCAGAATTCGCGCCGTATTGCGCGCTCCCAGCGTTTCGCGCAGCTCCATGTTTCGCCGGCCTGACAGTCGGTAATCGGCGGGTGCGAGCACGGGAGCGCGCACAGGTACGCTCCGCCTGCGATGGCGACACTCCACGAAATCGCGCTGTTATTGACGGTAGGCTTCGCCGCCTGGATCGCGCTCGATGTCGGCCTCGATCGGGCAAGACGGCAACGCTTGAACTGCGTGCTCGCACTCTCGCTCGCGACGCTCGCCTGGTCTGCAGGCGAACTCCTGGTGCACCATGCGAGCTCACCGGCCGAAGTCATCGTCGCGCGCCGGATCCTGTACGCCGGAATCTGCTCGCTGCCGGCGTCGTGGGTCTGGTGCGCCTGGATCGCAGCCCACCCGGGCACGGACGCTTTCGCGAAGCGTTTGTTCGTCGCGCTTCTCACGCCCGGCCTGGCCGCTTACGCCTGTCTCTACGTGGTGCCGGGGGGGTTCTTCGTCGATTGGCACGCAGTTCCGATTCGTCACGGGCCACTCTTCTTCGCGAACGCGGCGTATTCGTGGCTGCTCATCGGCGTCGGTGCGGTCCTGGTACTGGGTGCGATGCGGCGGAGTCCCGATCCCTCTTGGACGCCGATCGGTCTGATGTTCGCGGCCGTGCTCCTTCCGATGCTCGCGAATGTGTCACATCTGATCCTGCGCGCGACGCCTTGGGATCTGACGCCGGTCGCGCTCGGTTTCTCCGCGCTCGCGTTCCGATTCCTCGTCGTCGACCTGACCTGGGGCGCTTATCACAGTCCGGCCGCGCGCGCGGAGGTCGTCGAGCAGATGCGCACGGGGGTGTTGGTGGCGGATCTCGCCGGTAGCGTCGTCGATTGGAACGAGGCTGCCGAAGGAATTCTG
>JAGSPS010000038.1 GCA_018262315.1 Deltaproteobacteria bacterium
TTGCGTGTTCGGCGAGGACGCGTCCGCGTCCTCGCGGGATCATGAGTTGGGTGTTCGGCACGTCCGCGTTCTCGCGCTGTCATGAAATAGATCGGCGGGTATCTTCCGCCGGCCATGACAGCCCTCGCCAACTACCTGGCTCCGCTCTTCGCCTGGATTGCCGCCAATCCGGTCGCCGGGGTGCTCGCTGCGCTCGCGGTTCCGTGGGTGGTCGTCGCGCTCGTGATGCTGGTGCGACGCGGCGGCGCTCGCGCGCTTCCGGCGCCGGCGGCGAAGCCGGAAATCGAAGCGCCGATCGCCGCATCGGCACCGGCGCCGAAGCTCGAAGCGCCGAAGCCCAGGGTCCGCCTCGTCGATCGTCTCGCGCGCACGCGCTCGGCCTTCATCGGGCGTCTCGGTGCGCTCGTCGGCACGCGCAAGGTCGATGGCGAGGTGCTCGAAGAACTCGAAGCGCTGCTCTTCGGCGCGGATCTGGGCGTGAAGACGGCGGAGAGCCTGCTGGAATCCGTGCGCAGCAAGGCGAGCGGGGGCGACGCGAGTCAGCTCCGTCAGGTGCTGCGGGAAGCGATCCTCGAGAAGCTACGCCGCGTCGAAGCCCCCGCGCCGGTCATGGCCGCGAAGCCGTACGTCGTGCTGGTGCTCGGCGTGAACGGTTCGGGCAAGACGACCACGATCGGCAAGCTCGCCGCGCGTTATCGGGCGGCGGGTCAGCGCGTCGTGATGGGAGCGGGCGACACCTTCCGTACCGCCGCAATCGAACAGCTCGAGATCTGGGGCGAGCGCGTCGATTGCGAGGTGGTGAAGGGGCAGCCGGGCGGCGATCCGGCGGCGGTCGCCTTCGACACCGTCAAGGTGGCCATGGCGCGCGGTTTCGACGTCGCGATCATCGACACCGCCGGGCGTCTGCAGACCAAGGCGCCGCTGATGGAAGAGTTGCGCAAGATCGCTCGCGTGATCGGGCGCGATTGCCCCGGCGCTCCGCACGAGGTGCTGCTGGTGCTCGACGCGAACACCGGCCAGAACGCGATTTCCCAGGCACGCATCTTCACCGAAGCCGCGGGCGTCACCGGCCTCGTGCTCACCAAGCTCGACGGCACCGCCAAGGGCGGCGTGCTGGTCGGACTGGCCGACGAGTTCCGCATTCCCGTCCGCTACGTCGGCGTCGGCGAAGCGCCCGAAGACCTGCGCGACTTCGATGCCGAAGAATTCGTCGACGCGCTCTTCGGGGCCGACGGAGGCGCCGCGTGAGTCGCTACGTCCTTGCGCTCGACCAGGGCACCACGTCGTCGCGCGCGATCCTCTTCGACCGCGACGGCACCGTCGTCGCGTCCGACCAGCACGAGTTCCCCCAGCATTTCCCGAAACCGGGATGGGTGGAGCACGACCCCGACGAAATCTGGGACAGTCAGCTGCGCGCCGCGCGCGGTGTGCTGGCCAAGGCGAAGGCGACCGCCGCGGACGTGGTGGCGATCGGCATCACCAACCAGCGCGAGACGACGGTCGTGTGGGATCGCGCCAGCGGCGACCCGATCCACCGCGCGATCGTCTGGCAGTCGCGGCAGACGGCGCCGATCTGCGAACGCTTGCGCGCCGACGGTCTCGAACCCGAGGTGCGCGCGCGCACGGGCCTGGTGGTCGACGCGTACGTCTCCGGCACCAAGGTGCGTTTCATTCTCGACGCCGTCCCGGATGCGCAAGCTCGCGCCGCGCGCGGCGAACTGGCCTTCGGGACGGTCGACGCGTTCCTGCTGCACAAGCTCACCAAGGGCCGCGTGCACGCGACCGAATACTCGAACGCGTCGCGTACGATGCTCTACGACATCCACACGCGCGAGTGGAGCGACGCGCTGCTCGGGGCGCTGCGCGTGCCGCGCGAGATGCTGCCGGCCGTGCGCGAGTCGAGCGGGGTGTTCGGGGAGACGGACCCGGAGTGGTTCGGCCGCGCGATCCCGATCGCGGGCATGGCGGGCGACCAGCAGGCCGCCTTGTTCGGGCAGGGCTGTTTCGAGGCGGGGCGCGCGAAGAACACCTACGGCACCGGCTGCTTCCTGCTGCTCCACACCGGCTCGAGGCCGCGACCCTCGACGACGGGCCTGCTCACGACGATCGCGTGGGGCGTCGGCGGCGCCGTCGAGTACGCGCTCGAAGGCAGCGTCTTCGTCGCGGGGGCGGCCGTGCAATGGTTGCGCGACGGCCTGCACCTGATCGCCGACGCGGCCGAAACCGAAGCGGCCGCTCGCTCGGTGCCCGACACCGGAGGCGTCTACGTGGTGCCCGCTTTCGTCGGTCTCGGTGCGCCGTACTGGGACGAGCGCGCGCGCGGCACGATCGTCGGCCTGACGCGCGGCACGACCCGCGAGCACCTGATCCGCGCCACGCTCGAGTCGATCGCGTACCAGACGCGCGATGTGGCGCTGTGCATGGCCACCGATGCGGGAATCCCGCTCGAAGTCCTGCGCGTCGACGGCGGCGCCTGTCGCAACGACTTCCTGATGCAGATGCAGGCGGACGTGCTCGGCGTGCCGGTCGAGCGGCCGGGGATGCTCGAGGTGACCGCCTTCGGCGCGGCGGCGCTGGCGGGCCTGGCGGTCGGGTTCTGGCGCGATCGCAGCGAGTTGGAATCCGTGACGAAGCAGGGCGCGACGCGCTTCGAGCCGGTCGCCGACGCCAGCCGTCGCGACGCGCTCTACGCCGGCTGGAAGCGCGCCGTGGAACGTTCGCGCGGCTGGGAGCTGGCTTGAGCAAAGCCCTCGTCATCGCGCACCGCGGCGCCTCGGCGCATCGGCCCGAGAACACGCTGCCGGCCTTCGAGCTGGCGGTCGTGCAGCGCGCCGACATGATCGAGACGGACCTGCACCGCACGCGCGACGGCGCCATCGTGATCGCGCACGACGAGGATCTGGGCAGGCTCGGCGGCCGCGGGGAGATCGCGGGCGCGACGCTCGCCGAGATCCGCGCCCTCGACGCGGGCGGCGGTGAGCCCGTGCCGACGCTCGACGAGATCCTCGACCGCTTCGGTCCGAAGATCGCGTTCAACCTCGAACTGAAGCGCGCAACGGACGCCGATTACGACGGACTGGAGGCGCAGGCGCTCGCGGCGGTGAAGGCCCGCGGCCTGCTGGGCCGCACGCTGTGGTCGTCGTTCTACGACTCGGTCCTCGCGCGTCTCCGTGCGCTCGCGCCCGATGCGCGAGTCGGTCTCCTGATCTCGAGCCGCTATCCGATCCGCATCTTCGAGCGCGCGCGAGAACTCGGTGCCGAGGCGATCCACCCGGAGGCGGGGATCGTGAGCGCGGCGCTGGTCGAGCAGGCGCACGCGGCGGGCCTCGCGGTCTACGTGTTCACCGTGGACGATCGGGCGCAAATGCAGCGACTCCTCGCTCTGGGCGTCGACGGTCTCTTCACGAATCACCCCGACCGGATGCGCGCCCTGGTCGACCCGCGGCGGGCCTGAGCGGCTCCCGGCCCCGTCCAACCTGGGGAATTTCCACCTGATCTCCTGAAATACCTTGCAATCGTGGGATCTGTTCTCTAAAAATTAGGCACAGATGACCCACCACCTAACAAAATTTGACAAGCTCGACTCATCCTCCGATGTTTTTGCGGATGCGACCGACCTCGCCATCCTCGATGTGCTGCAGAACAACTGCAAGCAGCCGCTCGCGGAGATCGGCAAGCAGGTCGGTCTCTCGGCGCCCTCGGTGGTGGAGCGGATCAAGAAGCTCGAAGACGGCGGCGTGATCCGCGCCTACACGGCGCTGCTCGACCCGCGCGCGCTCGGCAAGGACGTCACGGCCTTCATCGGCGTCTCGATCAACCACCCGAGCGCCTTCGAGTCCTTCGAGAAGGAGATCGAGAGCGAAGGAGACGTGCTGGAGTGTCATCACGTGACGGGTCAGCACACGTTGATGCTGAAGGTGCGCACCGAGAGCACGGAAACCCTCGAGCGCTTGATCGACCTGATCCGCCGCATCGAGGGCGTGACCCGCACCGAGACGATGGTCGTGTTGTCGACCCACTCCGAGCGCACACGCGTTGCGCTCGACCCGACGGATGCGCCGTTGCCGCGCCGCCGCCCGCGGCGTCCGCATCGGGAGGAGTCGAAATGAGCGCCGCGCGCGAAGGAGTGCGCATGGAGCGATCGCTGGGACGTCCCGAGGCGCAGGGTCTCTACGACCCGTCCCACGAGCACGACGCGTGCGGCGTCGGCTTCGTCGCGCAGATCGACGGCACACAGTCGCACGCGCTGGTGCACCAGGGCATCCAGGTGCTCGAACGCATGGAACACCGCGGCGCCTGCGGCTGCGACCCGGAAACCGGCGACGGCGCCGGCATCCTGATCCAGCTCCCCGATCGCTTCTTGCGCCGCGAGGCGGAGCAGCTCGGGATCGAATTGCCGCCGCTCGGCGCGTACGCATCGGGCATGGTCTTCCTTTCGCAGGATGCCGCTGCGGCTGCGTGGCAGCAGCAGAGCTTCGAGCGCGTGGTCGGCGAAATGGGCCAGCGCTTCCTCGGTTGGCGCGACGTTCCGGTGAATCGCCACCGCATCGGCCGCCTCTCCGGCGCGGCGATGCCGGTGATCCGCCAGGTCTTCGTCGGCGCAGCGCCCGGTCTCGACCAGGATGGCTTCGAGCGCAAGCTCTACGTGATCCGCCGGGTCTTCGAAGCACTCGTGAAGGCGCGCGGCGGGTACTGTTACGTGCCGAGTCTGTCGAGCCGCACCTTCGTCTTCACCGGCATGCTGATGTCGACCCAGATCGAGCCGTTCTATCCGGACCTCACGGATCCGGCGGTGGAGTCGGCGATCGCGCTGGCCCACTCGCGCTACAGCACCAACACGTTTCCCAGCTGGGACCTCGCCCAGCCGTTCCGGTACATGGCGCACAACGGCGAGATCAACACGCTGCGCGGCAATCGCAACTACATGCGCGCTCGCGAGGGCACGATGCGCTCGGCGCGCTTCGGCGACGACCTGCGCAAGCTCTATCCGATCATGCGCGAAGGGGCTTCGGACTCCGCGCAGTTCGACAACGTGCTCGAGTTCCTGGTGCTGAACGGGCGCGAGCTGCCCGAGGCGATCCTGATGATGATTCCCGAGGCGTGGGAGAACCATGCCGAGATGGATCCCGAGCGGCGCGCCTACTACGAGTACCACTCGTTCCTGATGGAGCCGTGGGATGGCCCCGCCTCGATCGCGTTCACCGACGGCCGCAAGATCGGCGCCGTGCTCGACCGCAACGGATTGCGCCCCTCGCGGCTGACGGTCACCCGGGACGGACTCGTCGTGATGGCGTCCGAGGTGGGCGTGCTGGACATCGCCCCCGAACGCGTGTTGCGCAAGGGGCGACTGCAGCCGGGCCGCATCTTCTTCGCCGACCTCGAGCTGGGCCGCATCGTCGAGGACGAGGAGATCAAGGCCCGCTACGTCGCGAAACATCCCTATCGGAAATGGGTCGAGACGCAGCGCGTGCTGCTCGACGACCTGCCGCACGCCGAAGTGTCGTCCGAGCAGCGGCTGAATCCGGAGCTGCGCTTCACGCTCCAGCAGGTGTTCGGGTACACCAGCGAGGATCTGAAAGTGCTGATCGCGCCAATGGCCGCCGAAGGCAAATGGGCGATCGGCTCGATGGGCAACGACGAGGCGCTGGCGTGCCTCTCGGACCGCCCGCGCATGCTCTATCACTACTTCAAGCAGCTCTTCGCACAGGTCACGAACCCGGCGATGGACTCGATCAACGAGGCCACCGTGATGTCCCTCTACTCGACGCTCGGTGCCGAGAAGAACCTGCTCGAGGAGACACCGGAGCACGCGCGCATGCTGCGCGCGAACCGGCCGATCCTCAGCAACGAGGAACTCGAGCGGATCCGCCAGATCGCGGTGCCCGGCTTCGCCGCGCGCACGCTGCCGGCGCTGTTCAAGGTCGGCGAGGCGGGCGAAGGTCTGCGCGCTTCGCTCGACGCGCTGTGCCGCGAAGCGGCGCAGGCAGTGCGCGACGGCATGAATCTGCTGGTGCTCTCGGATCGCGGCGTCACGCCCGAACTGGCGCCGATCCCGATGCTGCTGGCGACGGGCGCGGTGCATCACCACCTGGTGCGCGAGGGACTGCGCACGCAGTGCGGCCTCGTGTGCGAGACGGGCGAAGCTCGCGACGTCGCGCACTTCGCGCTGCTGGTCGGCTACGGCGCGGGCGCAGTCAACCCGTACCTGGCGTTCGAGACGATCGAAGAGCTGGTCGAAGAAGGCATCTACATCCCGAGCGGCATCGACTTCGTGAAGGCGACCAAGAACTACCTGAAGGCCTGCGACAAGGGCCTGCTGAAGACGATGGCGAAGATGGGGATCTCGACGCTGCAGAGCTACCGCGGCGCGCAGATCTTCGAAGCGGTGGGTCTCGATCGCGATCTGGTCGAACGCTGCTTTACCGGGACGGCGTCGCGCGTCTCGGGCGTCGGCTGGGGCGTGCTCGCGAAAGAAGCGGCGCTGCGCCACGAACGCGCCTTCCCGGACGAGGGATTCGCGTATCCGGAACTCGACCCGGGAGGGCTCTATCAATGGCGCCGCCGCGGCGAGCGCCACACCTTCAATCCCGAAACGGTTGCAAAGCTCCAGCACGCCGTCCGCATCGACGATCCCGCCCGCGCCTTCGCGACCTACAAGGAGTTCTCGAAGGCGGCGGACGACGACGCCGAGCGGCTCTGCACGCTGCGCGGGCTGTTCCGCTTCCGGTTCGCCAACGAGCCGATCGCGAAGGACGAGGTCGAGCCCGCCGCGGAAATCGTGAAGCGCTTCTGCACGGGCGCGATGTCCTATGGCTCGATCTCGCTCGACGCGCACGAAACGATCGCGATCGCGATGAACCGAATTGGTGGCAAGAGCAACACGGGCGAGGGCGGCGAGGACCCGCGGCGCTTCACGCCGGATCCGAATGGCGACTCGCGGCGCTCGGCGATCAAGCAGGTTGCGTCCGGCCGCTTCGGCGTGACGAGCTGGTACCTGGTGAACGCCGACGAGTTGCAGATCAAGGTCGCGCAGGGTGCCAAGCCGGGGGAGGGCGGCGAGCTGCCCGGTCACAAGGTCGACGCGACGATCGCCAGGACGCGGCACTCGACGCCGGGCGTGGGCCTGATCTCGCCGCCGCCGCACCACGACATCTACTCGATCGAGGACCTGGCGCAGCTCATCTACGACCTGAAGAACGCCAACCGGAGCGCGCGCGTGAGCGTGAAGCTGGTGGCGGAGAGGGGCGTGGGAACGATCGCCGCGGGCGTCGCGAAGGGGAAGGCCGACGGCATCCTGATTTCAGGCCACGACGGCGGCACGGGCGCGTCGCCCCAGGCGTCGATCAAGTACGCGGGCGTGCCGTGGGAGCTCGGGCTCGCCGAGACGCAGCAGACGCTGGTGCTGAACGACCTGCGCGGCCGCGTGCGCGTGCAGACCGACGGCGGTCTCAAGACCGGGCGCGACGTCGCGATCGCCGCGCTGCTCGGCGCCGACGAGTTCGGCTTCGCGACGGCGCCGCTCGTCGCGATGGGCTGCATCCTGATGCGCGTCTGCCACCTCAACACATGCCCGGTCGGTATCGCCACCCAGAACCCCGAGCTGCGCAAGCGCTTCGCGGGGCAGCCCGAGCACGTCGTGCAGTACCTCTTCTTCGTCGCCGAAGAGCTGCGCGAGCTGATGGCGAAGCTCGGCTTCCGCAAGCTCGACGACATGATCGGGCGCGTCGACCGGCTCGACTGGGATCGCGCCACCAAGCACTGGAAGGCCAAGGGGCTCGACTTCTCGCAACTCCTCTTCAAGCCCGACGTGCCGCACGCGATCCGCCACTGCGAGGCGCAGGACCACGGGCTCGGCCGTGTCCTCGACGTGGAACTGCTCGAGTTGGCGAAACCCGCCCTCGAGCACGGCGAGAAGATCGAGCTGCACCTGCCGATCCGGAACGCGGATCGCACGGTGGGTACGATCCTCGGTTCGGAGCTGTCGCTTCGCTACGGCGAAGCGGGTCTGCCCGAGGACAGCATCGCGATCCACCTCACGGGATCGGCGGGGCAGAGCTTCGGGGCGTTCGTGCCGCACGGCATGACGCTCTGGGTGCACGGCGAAACCAACGACTACTGCGGCAAGGGACTCTCGGGCGGCAAGATCGTGGTGCGCGTGCCCGAAGGCGCGCGCTATGAGGCGGCCGAGAACATCATCACCGGGAACGTCGCGCTCTACGGCGCCACGGCCGGCGAGGCCTACTTCCAGGGCATCGCCGGCGAGCGCTTCTGCGTGCGCAACAGCGGCGCGCAGGCGGTCGTCGAAGGCGTCGGCGACCACGGTTGCGAGTACATGACCGGCGGGCGCGTCGTGGTGCTCGGTCCGACGGGTCGCAACTTCGCTGCTGGCATGAGCGGCGGTTTTGCCTACGTGCTCGACCCGGACGGATCGTTCCCCGCGCGTGTCAACGCGGAACGCGTCGACCTGGAGCGCCTCAACGCCGAGGATGAGGAGATCCTGCAGCGCCTGGTGCGACGCCATTACGAGTATACCCGCAGCCAGCGCGCCGACGACGTGTTGCGCAAGTGGAACAGCTACGCGCCGAAGTTCGTGAAGGTGTTTCCGAAGGATCTGAAGCTCGCGCTCGATGCGCGCGTCAACGCGGGGACGGGCAATGGGTAAGGTGACGGGATTCATCGAATTCGGCCGCGAGAACACCCCCCAGCGGCCGGTCGAAGAGCGCCTGCGCGACTGGCACGAGGTGCAACTCGATCCGTCGCCCGCGCAGGTGAAGAAGCAGGCGGCGCGCTGCATGGACTGCGGCATTCCGTTCTGCAACAACGGCTGCCCGCTCGGCAACATCATCCCGGACTGGAACGACTTCGCCTACCGCGACAAGTGGCAGGACGCTCTCGCGCGACTGCACTCCACCAACAACTTCCCCGAATTCACGGGGCTCGTGTGTCCCGCACCCTGCGAGGCGGCGTGCGTGCTCGGCATCAACCAGGACCCCGTGACGATCAAGCAGGTGGAATGGGAGATCATCCGGCGCGGCTGGGAGGAGGGTTTCGTCGTGCCGCTGCGACCGCAGCGACGCAGCGGTCGCTCGGTGGCCGTGGTGGGATCCGGTCCCTCCGGTCTCGCGGCCGCGCAGCAATTGAATCGCGCAGGCCATAGCGTCACCGTGTTCGAGAAGAGCGACCGCATCGGCGGTCTGCTCCGCTACGGCATTCCCGACTTCAAGCTCGAGAAGTGGCTGATCGACCGCCGTGTCGACCAGATGCGCGAGGAAGGAGTCGCCTTCCAGACCGGCGTGCAGGTCGGCACGGATCTCTCGACCGCCGAACTGCGTCGCCACTTCGACGCCGTGTTGCTCTGCATGGGTTCCGAGCAGCCGCGCGACCTGCCCGTGCCGGGGCGCGAACTCGCAGGCGTTCACTTCGCGATGGAGTTCCTCGCGCAGAACAACAAGCGCGTGGCGGGCGATGCGATTGCCGATGAGGAAGCGATCCTCGCGACCGGCAAGCACGTGATCGTGCTGGGCGGTGGCGACACGGGTTCGGATTGCGTGGGCACCTCGCATCGCCAGGGGGCGAAATCCGTGGCATCCATCGAGCTGCTCGAGCGCCCGCCCGAACGGCGCGACGCCTCGACGCCGTGGCCGCTCTGGCCGCTCATGTTCCGCTCGTCGAGCTCGCACGAAGAGGGCGGGACGCGCGACTTTGCGGTGATGACCAAGCGTCTGCTCGGCGAGAACGGCCGCGTCGCCAGGCTCCACGCGGTTCGCCTGCGACATCTTCCGCCCGATCCCAAGACGGGACAGCGTGACTTCGAGGAGATCGCGGGCAGCGACTTCGAGATCCCGGCAGACCTCGTCCTGCTCGCCATGGGCTTCCTCCATCCGGTGCAGACGGGGTTGCTGCAGGACCTCGACGTGAAGCTCGACGCACGCGGCAATGTGGCGGCAGACGCAAGGAGTTTTGCGACGAGCGAGCCCGGCGTCTTTGCCGCCGGAGACTGCCGGCGCGGACAGTCACTCGTGGTGTGGGCGCTCTCCGAAGGGCGTGAGGCGGCGCGGGCGGTCGACGCCTACCTCGCCGGGCACTCACGGCTCCAATCCCGCGACGCCTACGTCTGAGGCCGGGAATCTGACTTGACTCGTTTCCCGTCGCGTCTGTAGGATCGCGGCGACCCGACCTGAGCGGGGAGAGTCGAGATTCCCACCAATCACCGTGCGCCGGATTTCACCGCGACCAGGGAGGACGCCGTGCAGGGGCCGGACATCGAGCGCCTCGAGCGCGCGGTGCAGGCCCTTGCCGAACGATATGCCGTGCTCCGCGACGAAAACACCAAGCTCGCACGTGATGTCGCCGAGCGGGACCAGCGCATCGCCCAATTGGAGGGCGAGTCGCGGCAGCAGAATCAGAGGCGGCGCGACGTAGCGCGGCGCATCGACGATCTCGTCGGGCAGATCGACGAGCTCGAGGGCCGGCTCGTGGCGAGAGCCGAGTAACGCGATGACGGCAAAGCGGTTGGTTTCGGTTCGGATCCTCGGGCATGAGTACCGGATCCGTACCGACGCGGATCCGGCTGGCTTTGCGCGCATCGCGGAGCTCGTCGACGAGACGATGGGACGCTTGCGTGAGCGGACCGGCGTGATCGACAGTCTGGACCTCGCGATCATGGCGGCGCTCAATCTGGCGCGTGATCTCGTAGCCGAGCGCGCGTCGAGCGAGGGAACTGCTTCGCACGACGAACGCGTTCGTGCGCTCACCGAGCGCGTCGAGGGCCTGCTGCGCGGCGCGGGACCGCCGGCGGGCTGAGTCCGCAGACGGAATCCGATACCGGCGCGCTCGACGCGGCGAAGAGACGTCTCCGAGTCGCAATGAGCGCGAGGCGCGCTTCGCTGGCGCGTCGCGATCGCGTTGCGGCGGGCGACGCCGTAGCGCGGATCGCGTGCGCGCTCCCCGAGTTCGAGCGCGCTCGACGCGTCGCAGCCTATGTCGCGCTCGACGACGAAGTGCCGACGCGCGCAATCCTGGACGCCGTGTTGGCGAGTGGCCGCGTTCTGTTGTTGCCACGGCTGGACGCGAAGCGGCTCGAGTTCGCGGCGGTCGCGGGATTGCAGTCGCTTCGCCGCGGTAGCTTCGGCGTCTTCGAACCGCAGTCCTCGTCCGCGGCGCTCGAACTCGCCCCGGATGATCTCGTCTTCGTGCCGGGTGTGGCGTTCGATCGGCGCGGTGGGCGCCTCGGACGCGGTGGCGGTCACTACGATCGGGCGTTCCCGCCGGCGACTGCCGCGCCGCTCCTGCTCGGCGTGGCCTTCTCGTTCCAGCTCGTCGATGCCGTGCCGGTGGGCCCCGCCGATCGCCGCGTCGATGGCATCGTGACCGAGCTGGGCATCGCCCGCACACCGATCCCGCCCCGCGACCCGACGCGCGATCCGGGCTAGGCTGCCGCGCCCATGGCGACGCCGTCGTTCTTGTCCGAGATCGCGTGGCGCGGGCTCCTGTATCAGCGCACCGCTGAGCAGGCCTTCGAGGAACACCTCGCGACACCGGGGCGCGTTGGCTACTGCGGCTTCGATCCGACGGCCGACTCGCTGACGATCGGGAACCTCGTCCCGATCCAGCTTCTCGTGAATTGGCAGCGAGCGGGACATCGCCCGGTCGTGCTGATCGGTGGCGGGACCGGGATGATCGGCGACCCGTCCGGCAAGGATCGCGAGCGTCCGCTTCTCACGCGGGAGCAGGTCGACGCGAACGTTGCGGGACAGCGTCGCATCTTCGAGCGGCTCCTCGACTTCGATCGAGCGCGCTCCAACGCCGCCCGTCTCGTCAACAACGCAGAGTGGCTGTCGAAGTTGGGCTATCTGGAGTTCCTGCGCGACGTCGGCAAGCACTTCTCGGTCAATACCATGGTGCAGAAGGAGTCGGTGCGGGAACGGCTCCACAATCGCGATCAAGGCATCAGCTACACCGAGTTCTCCTACATGCTTCTGCAGGCGTACGACTTCCTGCAGCTGCGTCGCGTGGAGCAGTGCACGGTGCAGATGGCTGGTTCGGATCAGTACGGCAACATCATCGCGGGGATCGACTTGATTCATCGCAGCCTCGGCCACGAGGCCGAGGCGTTCGGGGTGACGGCGCCGCTGGTCACGCACTCCGACGGTCGGAAGATCGGCAAGAGCGAAGGTGGTTCCGTCTGGCTGACCGCGGATCGCACGAGTCCGTACGCGTTCCATCAGTACTGGGTCAACGTGCCGGACGTGGAAGTAGCTGCGTTCTTGCGTTTATTCAGCGTCTTGGAGCGCGAGGAGATCGAGGCGATCGAGGCAGCGCAGCGTACGGCGCCGCACGAGAGGTTGGCTCAGCGCACACTCGCACGGCACATGACCGAGCGACTACACGGGGAGTCCGAGCGACGCCGCGTCGAGGCGGCGGCCGACGCACTATTCGGGCGCGGAGATGTTCGCGCGCTCGACTCGGCGACCCTGGCGGAGGTCGCAGCCGAGATTCCTCATACGCAGCACGACGTCGGCGCGCTCGTGGATCCTGGTTTTTCTCTCGTCGACTTGTTGCCCGCGACGTCGCTTGCGGCATCGCGACGCGAGGCGCGCGAGTTCCTCTCGTCGGGCGCCATTTCGGTCAATGGTCAGCGCGTACCCGAGGATCGTCGGTTGACGCGCGGAGATCTGCTACCCGGCGCCCTGGTCCTCTTGCGACGCGGCAGGCGCCAGTGGCACGCGTCGCGATGGGTCGAAACGCAGCGTTCGTCCCCGTAGGGGGGAGGGGGCCGTTCCCCGAGGAATCACCTCTATTGACGGCCTGGGAGCGGCTTCGTATAGTGCACCTCCCGCTCTGGACTTCCAATCTCGAGCGAATCTAGTCCAAACGGTTTCCGAGCTGCGATCCTGGCTCGAAGCCGACGCCCCGCGAGTCCTCGACAGACTTCCCGGGGTTTAGACCGGTCTTTGAAAACCGAATAGCGTGCGGTCCAGCGAGCGTGGGGACGTTCGCCGGACAGCAAGAGCTTTATCCCCGTTGAGATCCGACGCGATGACGGTTTAGCCCCGTCGCGCGTCGGAGTAAGTAAGCACGATCGGCAGGCCTTTGGGTCTGTCGCATCGTGACGCAAGGTTCAAACTGGAGAGTTTGATCCTGGCTCAGAACGAACGCTGGCGGCGTGCCTAAGACATGCAAGTCGTGCGAGAAAAGGGCTTCGGCCCCTAGTACAGCGGCGCACGGGTGAGTAACGCGTGGGTAACCTACCTCGAAGTCTGGAATAACTCGGGGAAACCTGAGCTAATACCGGATGAGCCCACGAGACCCTCGGGTCATGTGGGAAAAGATGGCCTCTGCTTGCAAGCTATCGCTATGAGATGAGCCCGCGTCCCATTAGCTAGTTGGCGAGGTAACGGCTCACCAAGGCGACGATGGGTAGCTGGTCTGAGAGGACGATCAGCCACACTGGAACTGAGACACGGTCCAGACTCCTACGGGAGGCAGCAGTCGGGAATATTGGGCAATGGGCGCAAGCCTGACCCAGCGACGCCGCGTGAGGGATGAAGGCCTTCGGGTCGTAAACCTCTGTCGGGGGGGAAGAACGGCGGTGAGGTGAATAATCTCACTGTCTGACGGTACCTCCAAAGGAAGCGCCGGCTAACTCCGTGCCAGCAGCCGCGGTAATACGGAGGGCGCAAGCGTTGTTCGGAATCACTGGGCGTAAAGCGCGTGTAGGCGGCCGGGCAAGTCGGATGTGAAATCCCGAGGCTCAACCTCGGAACTGCACTCGAAACTGCTCGGCTCGAGTCCCGGAGAGGATGGCGGAATTCCCGGTGTAGGGGTGAAATCCGTAGATATCGGGAGGAACACCAGTGGCGAAGGCGGCCATCTGGACGGTGACTGACGCTGAGACGCGAAAGCGTGGGGAGCAAACAGGATTAGATACCCTGGTAGTCCACGCCGTAAACGGTGAGTGCTAGACGTCGCGGGTATTGACCCCCGCGGTGTCGAAGCTAACGCGTTAAGCACTCCGCCTGGGGAGTACGGCCGCAAGGCTAAAACTCAAAGGAATTGACGGGGGCCCGCACAAGCGGTGGAGCATGTGGTTCAATTC
>JAGSPS010000229.1 GCA_018262315.1 Deltaproteobacteria bacterium
GCTGGTCGATCGCTTCGAGTTCCTGAAGGACGTGCGCGGCAAGGGCATGATGATCGCGCTCGAATTCGGCAAGCCCGAGAGCTTCAAGCTGCGCGCGGCATGGAAGCTGCTCGGCGCCGCCAACGAGAGCCTGTTCGGCCAGCTGATCACCGTCCCGCTCTTCACCAAGCACCGCATCCTCTCGCAGATCGCCGGCCACGCGATGCACATCGTGAAGTTTTTGCCGCCGCTCAACATCACGCAAGACGATCGCAAGTGGGTCACCGCCGCCTGCACCGACGTGATCTCGGACACCCACCAGGTCGGCGGCGCCGTCTGGGGCCTCGGCAAGCAGCTTGCGGGCGCCGCGATCCGCATGAAGACGGGCGGCTAGCGCATGAACTTCGTTCGCCTGCGGCTCACTGCGCGTCGGCCGACCTCGAGTCGGCCTCCTTGCGCATGAGCCGCGTCACGGTCACGGGCGCCAACGGCTTCATCGGCTCGCACATCGTCTGGGAACTTCTGCAACGCGGTCACGAAGTGACGGCGCTGGTCGGCGCCGACGTCGACGACCACCTGCTCGCCGGCCTGCCGGTGAAGGTTCGCGACTTCGACCTGCGCGATCGCGCCAGCGTGCGCAGCGCCCTCGACGGCGCCGAGAGCGTGATCCACAGCGCCGCCTGCTACGCGTTCTGGAAGGCGGATCCGCGCGAGGTCTATCGGATCAACGTCGATGGCACCCGCCACGTGATGGACGCTGCGCGCGATCTCGGCGTGCGCAAGGTCGTCTACACCAGCAGCACCGCCACGCTCTCGCCCATCTTCCGGATTCCGGATGACCGCGACGTGCCGGGCGACGAAGAGGGCGTCTTCGATATGCGCCGCTTCCGCGGTCACTACAAGATGTCGAAGGCGATGGCCGAGATCGTGGCGCTGCGCGCCGCAGCGCGCGGCCTGCCGCTGGTGATCACGCACCCCACCACGGTGATCGGCGCGGGCGACTGCCGCCCGACGCCGAGCGGCTCGATGATCCAGCACTACATCAACGGACATATGAAGGTGTACGTCGAGATGGCGCAGAACGTCGTCGACGTGCGCGACGTCGCGACCGGCCACGTGCTCGCGCTCGAGAAGGGCCCCGCAGGCGAACGCTACGTACTCGGCGGCGACAACCTCTCGATGCGCGAACTGCTCGCGATCCTCGCCGAGCTGACCGGCATCCCGGCCCCGCGCATCGCGCTGCCGCTGCCACTGCTGCAGGTCGTCGGGCAGGTGATGGAATGGATCGCCGACACGATCACGCACCGCGAACCCGCCGCCACGCGCGAAGCCGCACTGCACGCGCGCGACAGCCGTTACGTCAGCATCGAGAAGGCGCGCCGCGAGCTGGGCTACGCACCGCGCCCCGCGCGCACTGTCCTCGCCGACGCGGTTCGCTTCTTCGCAACCGAGGGCTACTGCAAGCCTGGTGCGGCGGATCGCATCCTGCGCCGGCCACAGCTCGACGCGGCGCTGCACGACGCCAGCGCCTAGCGGCGACGAGTGCGGAGATCCTGCGCGGCGACCCACGGCGGGACGAACACACCGGCGATCCCCGCCCAGCCTCATCCCGCTGGTCAAGCCGCCCTCCCAGCCATCCGATCAACCGATCTGTACCTCTTTGCGTGGCGGGTTCCAGTGATCGGCAACATCCTGGGGAACTATCGGATCACCCAGAAAATCGGCCAGGGCGGGGTCGGTGAGGTGTGGAAGGCGGTCGACCTGTCGCTCGACCGCGAGGTCGCGCTGAAGTTCCTGCGCCCCGAACTCGCGGCGCAGGCTGCAGTGGTCGCCCGTTTCCGGACGGAAGCACTGGCGCTCGCCCGGCTCAATCACCCGAACGTCGCGACGATCCACGGCTTCCACACCGAGGGCGGCACGCCCTTCATCGTGATGGAGTACATCCCGGGGCAGACACTGCACGCGCTCGTGCGCGGTTTCGGCCCGATGCAGAGCACGCGCGCGCTTCCGCTCTTCTTCCAGGTGCTCGACGCAATCGAGCACGCACACGACCACGGGATCGTGCACCGCGACCTCAAGGCGTCGAACGTGATGCTCAGCCACCTGGGCGCCGTGAAGATGCTCGACTTCGGCATCGCGCGTGTCATCGGGAGCACGGATCTCACGCAGGGTCCGCACAGCTTCGGTACGCCGGCGTGGATGGCCCCGGAGCAGGTGCGCGGTGAGAAGGCCGACGTCCGCACGGACGTCTACGCCCTCGGACTCCTGCTGTACTGGCTCACGACCGCACGACTGCCCTTCGACGGCGACAACGACTTCCAGCTCCAGCACGCACACATCGAGGAGGAACCGCCTCCGCCGCGACGCTTCGCGCCGACTCTGCCCGAGACGATCGAGAAGTCGATCCTGCGCGCGCTCGCGAAGGAGCGAACGGAGCGCTTCGCGAGCGTCGCCGAGATGCGCCTGGCGCTCGGCGAAGGCTTCGTCGCTTCGCTCACCGTGCCGTTCCTCTCCGACACCATCGACGAGACCGTCACGCGCACGCTCGCCCTCGCAGACGAAACGGAACTCGAAGAACCGCGGGAGCGACTTCACCACTCGCCCGCTCTCGATGTCCCAGCGCCGACGGTGGTGATTCCGGATGCTGCGGACTGCGAGACGCCAGCAGGTCCGCAGGTCGATCGATCGCCTCCGGTTGCAGCGTTCCGATCGACACGCGAGCGGGCTCCGAATTCACGCTGGCTTCTCGCCGCGGCAGCCGCAGTGTTGATCGCACTCGCCGTCGCCGCGGAGATTCGCGCGCTTCGAGACCCTCGCGCGTCCCTTCCCGATGCGAGTGGCGGCGTGGTCGCTGAAGAGCCCGATATTCACGTACACGAACCTGCGGCGATCTCGCGGGCGAAGCCCGGCCCGGGGCTGGCGCCCTCACCCCCGCCGGGATCGGCGCGCGCACCGAAGGTTCCGAGTCCGAAGCGCAAGGCAGCGACGCGTGGCCCGAGCCGGGGAGAGGACGAATGGGTGATCAAAAGGCGCTAGCGATGGCGTTCGTGCTGGCGGCGATCGCGCTCAGCTGCCAGACCAGCCAGCGGATCGCGGGCCAGGCCCAGCGGATGCTGCGACCCCCCGGCGAGAAGCTCGAAGCGCTGCCTGAGCGCGTCGCGGAGGAGTACGGCTGCGACCGCGTCGCGCGGCCCTTCCTGCGGCTCGAGCGCAGCGAGATCGTTCCCGCCCGCGTGGCTGCAGGCGACGCGGTGAACCACCGCATGGTGTATGCACTGTGCGCGGCGCGACCGACCGACGTCGTACGCGGCGCACTCGAGACGCGGATCCTGCACGAAGGCCGCACCCTCGGGCGCGATCGTGATTTGGGCTACGAACTCAAGCCCGGCCGCTGGGTGGTGGACGCGACGGTCGAGATCCCGAGCGCAGCCCAGGACGGGATCTACGCAATCGAGGTCGTGTTCGAGAGTCAGTCCGTCCGGTTCCGGGACGAGAAGAGCTTCGCCGTCGCGGGATCGCGGGTGCCCTGACGCGCTGCTTCGCGTGCCAAGCGAACGGGAGTAGGCCCTCGGAACGGACGGCGTTCTCGCGAGAGCAAGCGCGCTCACCCGTACCCGGGGTTCTCGGCCCGACGAGTCGTTTACGTCGCTGAAACTCCGATGGCGACTTCCATCCTCGCTGCGCGACCCTAGCTCGCCATGCTTTTCCCCCCGAGCGCCACCTCCGACGCCCGACGCCTCGTCGCCGCGCGCGCGCTGCGCGGTTTCGCCGACGGACTCGTCAGCGTGCTGCTCGCGAGCCATCTCGCCGCGATGGGTCTCTCGGCCGCGCAGGTCGGCGCCGTCGTGACGGCGACACTTCTCGGTTCCGCCGCGCTGACGCTCGCTGTCGGACTCGGCGGCCAGCGACTGCCCGAGCGCAGCGTGCTGCTCGCCGCGTCGCTCTTGATGTTCGCCACGGGACTCGCCTTCGCGGGTGTCTCGGCGTTTCCACTGCTGCTGCTCGTCGCGTTCGTCGGCACGCTCAACCCGTCGGGTGGCGACGTCAGCGTGTTCCTGCCCACGGAGCAGTCGCTGCTCGCCGCGAATGTCGACGCGGCGGATCGGACGTCGCTGCTCGCCCGCTACAACGTTGCCGGCACGTTGCTCGCTGCACTCGGTGCGCTCGCGACGGGGGCGCCCGTGCTCGTCGCGCCCGAAGACGCCGCGCAACCACGAACGTTTCTCTTGTACGGCGCCGTCGCCATCGGGATCGGCGCGCTCTACCTCGGGCTGCGCAGCGGACGCAGCGTGCGCGCGACGGATGCAGGCCGCGGCCGCCTCGTCGAAGCGCGCAGCGCGGTGTTGCGCCTCACGGCGCTCTTCAGTCTCGATTCGTTCGGGGGCGGCTTCGTCGTCGATTCGCTGCTGGCGCTGTGGCTGTTCCGGCGTTTCGATCTGTCGCTCGAGACGGTGGGCGCGGTGTTCTTCGGCGCACGCCTGCTCTCGGCGTTCTCCCAGCTCGTGTCGGCGCGACTCGCCGCGCGCATCGGCCTGGTGCGCACGATGGTCTACACCCATCTGCCGTCGAATCTGTTCCTGATCGCCGCCGCGTTCATGCCGACCGCCAGCTCCGCGATCGGGATGTTGCTGGCGCGCATGGCGCTCTCGCAGATGGACGTGCCGGCGCGCCAGTCCTACGTGATCGCGGTGACGCCGCCGGCCGAGCGCGCCGCGGCGGTGAGCGTCACCAACGTGCCGCGCAGCCTCGCCTCGGCGTTGCCGCCGATCGCCGCGGGCGCGCTGCTCGAAGCCAGCGACTTCGGCTGGCCGCTGGTGATCGGCGGCGCGCTGAAGATCACCTACGACCTGCTGCTGCTCGCGCAGTTCCGCAGGGTGGTGCCGAAAGAGGAGTGTTAGCAGGCTGTTAGCGCGCGGACGATCCCAGCGGCGCCACCGCGATGATGGCACCGCCACGCGATTTGGCGTCGTACATCGCACGGTCGCCGGCCTGGAGCAGGCGCTTCAGTTCGATGCCGTGCTCCGGGAAGAGCGCGATCCCGATGCTCGGCACGCAGAGCAGTTCGTGCTCGCCGATCCGAATTGGCTCGCGGGAAGAGGCGAGCAGGCGCTCGGCCACCCACATCGCGCCGTCGACGCCGGTTTCGAGCAGCAGCAGCACGAACTCGTCGCCGCCGAAGCGCGCCAGCAGATCGGGCCCGCGCGTGCAGCGCTGCATGCGCGCGGCGAACTCGCAGAGCAGCAGATCGCCGACCTCGTGGCCGAGCGTGTCGTTCACTTCCTTGAAGCGGTCGAGATCGACGTACAGGAGCGCGCTCGGGCGCGGCGCGCCGCCCGGGCTCAGCAGCAGCGCGGGCGCGTCGCACTCGAAGCCGCGACGGTTCAGCAGGCCGGTGAGCGGATCCTGCGCGGCCGCCGCTTCCATCGCCAGCTCGCGGTGCTTGCGCTCGGTGAGGTCGAAGAAGGTCACGACGAGATC
>JAGSPS010000039.1 GCA_018262315.1 Deltaproteobacteria bacterium
CCCTTGGCTTCGCAGAAGATCACCGGGTCGTCGTCGCGGATCGCGGCGAGCAGCAGACCCTTGGCGTCGGCGGGATTCGACGGGATCACGGTCTTGAGTCCGGGGATGCCCGTCGTGATCCAGTAGAGCGACTGCGAATGCTGCGCCGCGGAGCGCATCCCGGCGCCCGACACGGTGCGCACCGTGAGCGGCACTCGCGCCTTGCCGCCGAACATGTAGCGGAGCTTCGCCGCCTGGTTGAGCAGCGGATCGAGACACACCCCGAGGAAGTCGATGAACATCAGCTCGGCAACCGGCCGCAGCCCCGTCGCCGCGGCGCCGACGGCCGTGCCGAGGATGCCCATCTCCGAGATCGGCGTGTCGAGCACGCGGCCCGGGAAGCGCTTCACGAGACCCTTCGTCGTGCCGAGCACGCCGCCCATCTCGTCTACGTCCTCGGCGTCGCGCGCGCCGCCTCCGGCGACGTCCTCGCCGAGCACGATCACGTCGGGATCGCTCGCGAGCGCGATCGCGAGCGCTTCGTTGATGGCCTGGCCGGTGGAAAGGATGCGGGGCATGGTGTCACTCGCTCACGTAGACGTCGGTGAGGACGTCGCTGGGATCGGGGAACGGTGCGGCTTCGGCCGCGCGCACCGCGGCGTCGAGTTCGGCGGCGACCTCGCCGTCGAGGCGGCGCAGGTCGTCCCCGTCCAGCAGCCCGGCCTCGACGACGCGCCGCTCGAAGCGATCGAGCGGATCGCGCTGCTGCTTCCACTCCTCGGCCTGCTGCTTCGGGCGGTACGCGAGCGTGTCGCCGACGTAGTGGCCGTGGAAGCGATACGTCTTGCACTCGAGCAGCGTCGGGCCCTCGCCGCGGCGCGCGCGCTCGATGGCCTCGCCGGCCTTTTCATACACGTCGAAGAAATCCATGCCATCGGCGATTGCGCTCGCCATCGCGTAGGAGCGCGCGCGTTCGGCGATGTCGGCCACCGGCACCACGAACTCCGTCGGCGTGAACTCGCCCCAGCCGTTGTTCTCCACGACGTAGAGCGCGGGCAGCTTCCAGTTCTGCGCCATGTTGAGCGACTCGTGGAACTGTCCCTGATTGGAAGCGCCGTCGCCGAAGAAGGCCACGCCGACACCGCCCGTCTTCTTGATCTGCGCCGTGAGCGCCGCGCCGGTCGCGAGCGGGATGCCCGCGCCGACGATGCCGTTGGCGCCGAGCATGCCGCGGTCCATGTCGGCGATGTGCATCGAGCCGCCCTTGCCCTTGCAGAGGCCGGTCTTGCGGCCGAACAGCTCCGCCATCATGCCGGCCACTCCGACGCCCTTGGCGATGCAGTGGCCGTGGCCGCGATGCGTCGAGGCGACCCAGTCGCGCGCGTCGAGATGCGCGCACACGCCGGCCGCGACGGCCTCCTCGCCGGCGTAGAGATGCAGGAAGCCCGCCATCTTCCCGGCGAGCACCAACTCCTGAAGCTTCTCCTCGAAGCAGCGGATCATCCGCATCTTGCGATAGGCATCGAGCAGCCGATCGCGCGTGAGCTGCATGGCGGCGTCCTTTCCGCCCTGGCGAAGGGCTTCTGCAACATCCTGTGAGTCCGGGCGGCCCAGCATACGTCGGCGATCCGCCGGCCGCCGCGACGAAGCGCCGGGAATCAGCGGCGCCGTCGCAACGGGTGCAGCCACTGCGACGCGAAGAGCAGCGCCGAAGCTGCGACGCAGCTCCACGCGAACCAGGCGCCCCATGCGACGTAGAGGCCCGGCGCGCGCAGCGGCGCGACGTCTCCCACGAGCACCTTGCGCTCTGAGAGTTCCGCGCGCTCGGCGAAACGGCCGCGCGCGTCGATCAGCGCGCTGATGCCGGTCGTGGTCGAGCGGATCACCGGGACGCCGAGCTGTGCGGCCTGTACGGCGACGAGCATCGCGTGCTGAGCGGGCTCAGCGGTGTCGCCGAACCAGCCGTCGTAGGTGAGGTTCACGAGCAGGTTCGCGCCGCGTTGCACCGGGTCGCGCACGGTGTCCGGCAAGATCGCCTCGTAGCAGATCAGGAACGCGAAGCGCGCCGCGCCGGCGTCGTAGAGCGGTACTCCGTCGCCGGCCGCGAACGGTGTGCGGCCGATCACTTTCACGAGCCACGGCAAGCGGTCGCCGAACGGCACGTACTCGCCGAACGGGACGAGCACGTTCTTGTCGTAACGCGGGTCGATGGCGCCGTCGCTGCGCAGCCGGAAGGCGGAGTTGAAGTAGCGCGGGCGCTCGGGGTCGCGGGTATCCGCAGCGCTCCCGCCGGTCCAGATCTCGACGCGACGGATCGTCGCCAGCGCGAGCACGGCGCGGTTCCACGCGCGCGTCGGTTCCCATTCGAGCGACTTCTCGGGGAACACGACGACCTCGATCGCCGGATCGGCGTCGATTGCCTCGCGCGCGAGTGCGGTGAGCGCCTCGGCCTCGCGCCGAGCTTGCTCGCGATTGCGCACGGGCGGCGCCGTGGGGTCGCCGCCGGGCTGGACGAGCGCGACCCGCAGGGAGGTCGCGTCGCGTTCGGCCGCCGCGATGCGCGCGTCCTGTCGCTGCGACGCCGCGCAGGCGAGCGCGACGAGCAGCGACAACGCCAACGCGTTCGCCGCGAGCACCGCGCCGCCGCGGTGTTCGCGCGCCGACTCGATCGCCTGCAGCGCCACCGCGTTCGCGAGCAGCACGAGGAACGTGATGCCGGTGACGCCGGTCGTGGCGCTCGCGAGAAAGACGCTCGGCGTCTGGTACCACGCGACGCCCTGGAAATACGGGAAGAGATGCGGGCTCGCGAACTCGCAGGCGCTGAACCATGCGGCGATCGCAAGTGGCCATGCGGGTCCGGCGGTGTTTCGGATCGTCGCGAAACCCCAGGCGAAGATGCCTGCGTAGAGACCGAAGCTCGCTGCGAAGAGCAACAGGATGAGCACGCCGGCCAGCGGACCGAACGCCGTGAAGACGTCGATCGTGTGCACGAGCCACGCGAAGATCGCCGCGTTTGCCGATGCGCCCACCAGCCAACCGGCAAGAAAGGCCTGCCGCCCGCGCAAGCGCGCGATCACGAGTAGCGCGGGGACCCACGAGAGCGGGTGCAGCGCAATCCACGAGAGTGGCGGAGCGATCGCGGCCTGGATCGCACCCGAGAAGACGAGCGCTGCGAGAGCGGCGGCGCGGAGCATCGCGCCGACTCTACTGCAAGCATTCGGAGGTCAGCGGACGGAGACGGAGCCGTTCGAGGTGCGGAGTTTGATCGGGACGCCGCCCAGGCCGAGCGCACCGGCGAGGCGGCCGCCCGTCGAGTGGGTGCAGCGCGAGAGCGAGCGCTGGCTGCGGATGATCCCGTTGTCGACGCGCACGTCGACGTCCGCATCGACGTCTTCGGGCAGCGCGAGGGCGATGCGGCCGTTGCTCGTCGCCAGCACCACCGGCCCGCTCACTTCCCGGATCTCGGCGTCGATCACGCCGTTCGAGGTGGCGGCGTCGAGCGAGCCGCGGTGCTGCGACACTTCGATCTTGCCGTTGCTGGTGCGCGCGACGATTCGGCCGCGCACGCAGGCGCAGCGCACCTTGGCATTCGACGACTGGATCTCGACGTCGCCTTCGACGTTCTCGACCGAGACGGCGCCGTTGCTGGAGTGCGCCTTCACGGACGCGCACAGCGACGAGATGCAGACCTTGCCGTTCGACGCCGTGATGTCGATGCGTGTGCCGCGCGGCACGTGCAGCTCCATGTTGACGACGCCGCGCCGGTTCCACTTGCGCGGGATCGCGATCTCGAGATCGAGCGAGGTGTCGGTTTCGTTGGCGGTGAGGCGCGTCGCTTCGGCGAGCGCGCGCGCGGCCGTTTCGCTCTCGGCGCGCGCAATCTTCTGCAGGCACACCTCGACGTCGTCGCGGTCTTCGCCGATCACGCGCGTCTTGCCGTTGGCGTTGTCGAGGCGCAGCAGGCCGGAGCGCGGCGCCGCAAAGTGCACGATTTCCTTCACCTCGGCGCGGTCGCTCCACGGGATGCCGGCGAGCAGGCTGTGCAGGAATTCGGTGAAGCCACCGTGTTCCTGCTCGCAGGGAGCGCCCTTGCGGGGTCTGCGCGGCGTCATGCGCGCGCCTCCTGCGCGGTCGCGACGTGATCGAGCAGCCGCGTCAGCACGGCCGCGCCGGGACCGCGCAACGACAGCGTCGCGACGGGCGTGAGTTCGCTCGGCTCGGAATTCACGTCGATCACGACGCCGCCCTGGCGCAGCACTTCGTGCGGGAACTCGGCGGCCGGATACACCGTGGCCGAGGTGCCGACGACGAGCATCACGTCGGCGCGCGCGATGGCGTCGAAGCAGGCGCGCAGCACGTCGGGCGGGATCGGTTCGCCGAAGTGGACGACGTCGCTCTTGATCACGCCGCCGCAGCGCGGGCAATGCGGCGGGAGCTGCTGCGGGTCCACGGTGATCGCGGGCGGCTCGAAGCGCTCGTGGCACCCGCTACAGCGCAACAGCCGATGGTTGCCGTGGATTTCGAGCAGCTGCTGGTGGCCGGCCTGGCGGTGCAGGTCGTCGATGTTCTGGGTGATCAGCGCGGCCAGCAGGCCGCGGCGTTCGAGCACTGCGAGCGCCGCGTGACCGGGGTTTGGCTTGGCGTTTCGCACGGCGTCGCCGAGCGCGCGCATCCAGTCCTGTTGTTTGGGGGCGAGACGCTCTTCCCAGTAACCGCGCGGGTTGCGCAGGAAACGCTGGTAGCCGTCCATCGGCGGCTCGCCGTACTTCGTCCAGATCCCGCCGGGACCGCGAAACGGCGGGATGCCGCTTTCGACCGAGAGCCCCGCGCCGGTCAGCGCGACCGCGTGCTTCGCCCGCACGAGCAACGCCGCGGCCCGCGCGATCGCGGCGTCGGTGGCTTCGTCGAGGGTGAAGGGGGAGAGATCGCTCAAAGGGGAGTTCCGAGTTAGTGGAAGTAGGGTCGGTCGTTCGAGTTGCGCGACTGCTCGGTCTGCACCGAGCGCAGCCGCTTGCGCATCTGCCAGCGCTTGAAGCGCCAGCGGATCTGGTCGAAAGAGAGCAGCCCGCGCGCGTCGCCCTGGCCGCGCAGCAGCAGCCAGCCGATCAGCACGCCACCGAGGTGACCGACGTGACTCACGTTGGGCGGGCCGAAGTAGATCTCCATGAAGAACAGCAGCGGGATCAGCCAGATCGCGCGGAACGCGACCGGCGGGAAGATCAACATGATGGTGCGATCGGGCCAGGTGAGCGAGTAGGCGAGCAGCACGCCGAAGATTGCGCCCGACGCGCCGAGCGTCGGGTAGTGGAGCGTCGCCGTGCTCGACGCACCGAGCAGCACCGGAATCCACGGATACGAGACGATCAACAAGCCTGCGCCGACGCCGCAGAGCAGATAGAAGCGCAGGAAGCGCTGCGGTCCCCAGACCAGCGCAACCTGGGAACCGAACATCCACAGGCCGAACATGTTGGCGAGGATGTGTCCGAGCCCGCCGTGCATCCACATGTAGGTGAAGGGCTGCCAGACGAAGCCGCGCTGCCAGAAATCCGACGGCGACGCAGTCATGACCGAGAACAGCTGCGGTTGGAGCATCTGCGCGAAGAACACGGCGACGTTCGCGAGGATCAGCTGCTTGATGACGGGCGGCGTTACCGGCGGACCGAAGCCCATGCCACCGCCCGAGTACCCGCGTCCGGACAAGTCGTCTCCTCGCTTGCCCCCAGAGCTGACGTCGGTCGGGGGGCGTCTCAGTTCTCTTCGGCCGACTCTCGGGTCGGTGAGAGACGCGCTGCATGCGTGCGACGCACGCAGGGCTGATTCCAAAAAACCAAGGCAGGAAGGCGACGGCGGGACGGGCGCGGGACCCCGCTGAGGGACCGAGCGTAAACGCGGCAACCCACGGGGTCAACAAACCCTGATTTCCGCGCCGGGCAAGTTCATGATTTCCGCGCCGGCCGCAGGAAGCGGCCGCGCCAACACGGGTCAGGTGGCATCGAGATTGGTCAAGGCGACTCCGAGTTCGGGCGAGGGGGCGCGGAGGTCGGAGAGGCGGCGGAGAGGGTGGTCAGGCGGCGGCGAGGTCGGCGAGGGCGGTTTCGGCTTCGCGGTGCGGGAGGCCGGCGAGGTCGAGGACCGGCAGGTCGATGCCGAGATCGCCACGGATCTCTGCGATTCGCGCGCGACAGGCCGGGGCGGGGCCCGCGAGGATCGCCTCGCCGAGATCCGCGTCGGGCAGCGAGCCGAACCACGCGTGCCAGCGGCGGAACTCGGCCGCGAGCGACGCGTCGCCGGCGGGCCGGCCGGGTCGCGCGAACAGCCACATCGAACGACCAATCGACGCCGGGTCGCGGCCGACCGCCTGGCAGGCGGCCGCGAGCTGGGACGTCGCTTTGCGAACCAACCGGGCGACCGGCGGGACGTTGAGGTCCCAGCGGTCGGCATGGCGGGCCACCACTTCGAGCAGTCGTGCGCCGGCGCCGCCCACCTCGATCGGCATGCGGCCGCCGCGCGGGAGCGGGCGAACGAGCGCCTCGTCGAGCGTCACATAGCGGCCATGCACTGTGACGCGCTCGCCCGCCCAGAGCCGTCGCAGCGCGGCGAGCCATTCGTCGAGCCAGGCGATGCGTTCGCTCGCCCGCGGCAGTGCGAACCCGAAGCGGCGGTCGGCGGGCTGCCCGCCGATCGAGGCGAGGAAGCGCAGCCGGCCCGGCGCGACGCACTCCGCTGTTGAAACCGCCTGGGCGAGTCGCGCCGCGTTCCACTGATGGACGAGCCGGATCGAGCCGATCTCGATGCGCGAGGTGCGCGCCAGCAGCGCAACCGTCGCGGTCCAGCCGTCGAGCACCGGACCGTCGCCACGCGACGGGACGACCGAGACGTCGCCGTCCACGTAGGCCGCGCGATAGCCGAGCGCCTCGGCGCGCTGCACGAGCGCGAGCACTTCGTCGAAGCTGCGATGATGCCCGCCGAGATGGACGGCGAGGTCGGCCATGTCAGCGCAGGCGTCCGAGGTGTCGCGCGGCGTGGAGCAGTGCCAGGGCGCTCTTCGCGTCGGCCAGCTCGCCACTCCAGATCAGCGCGAGCGCGTCGTCGAGCGGCATGCGCACCAGCTCGATCACTTCATCGGCCTCGCGCCGATGCGGCACGATCTCGAGCTCGAAGGCCGCGAACAGGTGGATGCGCTCGTCGGTGAAGCCGGGCGTGGTCCAGATCGTGGCGAGTGGGACCAGACGGCCGGCGCGCCGCCCGGCTTCTTCTTCCAGCTCGCGCGCGGCGCACAGCTCGGGTGCCTCGCCGTCGAGCTTGCCGGCCGGCACCTCCCAGATCGTGCCGCCCGCAGCGTGGCGGAATTGGCGGATCAGCAGCACGTCGCTCTCGCTCTCGAACGGCACGACCGCCGACGCGCCGGGGTGACGCACGATGTCGAGCGGCGTCGTATGCCCGTTCGGGAGCGTCGCCTCCTCGACCCACACCGAGATCGAGCGACCTCGATACGCGAGCCGCCTCTTCATCCCCGCGTCCCCTTCGCCGGTCGCGAACTCCCCTTGCCCGCTCTCGGCGTCCCCTTACCCGAACTCCGAGCCCCCTGACCCGTGTTGGCGCGGCCGGTTCCACCGGCCGGCGCGGAAATCATGAACTTGCCCGGCGCGGAAATCATGAGCTGAGGGCATTCCCCGGCGAGCGGACAACTCTCACAGCGCGGCCGTTTCGCCGTGCAGCAGACGCGACCGTGATGGATGACCCGGTTCGTGAAGGTCGTCCACTCGCGCTCGGGCAGCAGCGCCGCGAGGTCGCGCTCGATCTGCTCGGGATCCTCCGCGCGCGTGAGGCCGAGCCGTCGGTTCACGCGCTGCATGTGTGTGTCGACCGCGAGGCCGGGGATGCCGAAGGCGTTGCCCAGCACCACGTTCGCCGTCTTTCGCGCGACGCCGCGCAGCGAGATCAGGTCGTCCAGCAGCGCGGGCACGCGACCGCGGAAGCGCTCGGTGAGATCGCGCGCCGCCGACTGGATCGACTTCGCCTTCTGGCGGTAGAAGCCCGTCGGGCGGATGATCGCCTCGATCGCGGTGGGATCGGCGTCGGCGAGCGCCGCCGGCGTCGCGTAGTCTCGGAACAGCCGCACGGTGACCTCGTTCACCTTCTTGTCCGTGCACTGGGCCGAAAGGATCGTGGCGATCAGCAGCTCGAACGGACTGCGGAAACGGAGCGCCGTACGCGCGCCGGGATACGCGTTGGCCAGCAATGCGACGAGGCGCGCCGCTCGTCGCTGGCGTTCGTGCCGGGTTTCGCGCGGCATGCGCATCCGAGACTAACGGATTGGAGGGGCGAGATGGCCAGGGGCGAGGAGCGCGCGGTCACGATCCTGCTGGACGGCGGGGAGGGAATCGCGCTCGACGGACTCTTCATGGCGAGTCGCGAAGCCGACGCGGGCGGCGTCGTGATCGCCCCGCCGCATCCGCTCTACGGCGGCAGCATGGACTCGCCGGTGGTTTCGGAGATCGCGTGGGCGTGCGCCAGGGCGGGACTCGCATCGCTGCGCTTCAACTGGCGCGGCGTCGGCGCGAGTGGAGGCATGTCGAGCGGTGACGCGGAACACGCGCGCGCCGACTATGCAGCGGCACTCGCGCAACTCGCGAGCACGGTGCCGGGACGGCTGCTCGCGGCGGGCTACTCGTTCGGCGCCGCCGCCGCGGTGCGCGCCGTCGCCGAAGAGCCGCGTGTGCGCGGACTGATCCTGGTGGCGCCGCCGCCTGCGCTGCTCGATCGCGCCGCGCTGGTCGCGCGTCGCCGCGATGTGTTGATCCTCGGTGGCGAGAACGACGAGATCGCCGCAGCGGCGGCGCTCGAAGCGATCGCGCGAGAGCTGCCGCGTGCTCGCTTCGTGCGGATCGAGGAAGCCGATCATTTCTTCGGGGCAGGGTTGGCGGACGTGGGCAGGGAGATCACGAAGTGGCTCGGTGGGGAGTGACGATGCTCTGCCAGGAGTGAAGCGAGCCTTATGATCTCCGCGCCGGCCGGTGGAACCGGCCGCGCCAACACGAGTCAGGGGGCTCGGAGGTCGGGTCAGGGGGCTCATTTGGCTTGCGGGTTGGTCAAGGTGACTGGGTGAATCCCGGAAGGCGGATGCGGAAGCGGCTGCCGCCGCCGGGGCGATCGGTGATCGCGAGCGTTCCGTTTGCTTCGGCGACGATGCGGAACGAGATGGCGAGGCCGAGGCCACCCGGGCGTTCGGACTTGGTCGAGAAGAACGGTTCGAAGAGACGGCGGCGCAGTGCGCGCGGAATGCCCGGACCGCGGTCCTCGACGTCGATCTGCAGCACCTGGCCGAGCGAACGGGCGGCGATCCGCACGTCGCCGTCGGCCGGTGTCGCGTCGAGCGCGTTGAGCGTGAGGTTGAGCAGCACCTGACGGAGCGCGTCGGGTGCGAGCGCGCAGCCGGGCAGCGCCGGCGCGACGTCCGTGGCGAAGTCCACGCCGGCCGCCGCAGCGCGGTGCGCGACCAATCGCAGTACCGCCGCGACGACCTCCGCCACATCGCAGCCACCATCCTGCGCGGGCGTCGGCAGGCGCGGGCTCGCGTGATCGAGGACGAGATCGAGCAGGCGCTCGATGCGCACCAACTCGTCGCCCGCGACATCGAGGAAGCTCTGGAGGAACTCGGGGTCGTCGCGGCGCTCGGGCAGCAGTTGCAGGAAGGTCTTCACCGAGACCAGCGGGTTGCGCACTTCGTGGACGATCTCGGCGACCAGCCCGCCGAGCGCGGCGAGGCGATCCAGGCGACGCACGTCGGCGTCGAGCCGCGCGAGTCGGGCGCCGGCGATCGCGCCCAACAGTGGCCCTTCGACGCGTCGCGCTGCGGCGTCGAGCGCGGCGAGCGTGCGCGGTCGCACGAATGCGTTGGCTGCGCCGCCCAGCAGCAGTACCGCCGCGGCAGCCCCGGACGCCGGTGCAACGGGAACCGCTGCGGTGTAGCCGTCACGCACGATCGCGGCACGGGCGGGATCAGGCGTCGCGGCGCCGCCGAGGTCGGTGGCGCCGTCGAGCGCGGCGAGCGACTCGTACTCGGCCGCGCTCGGCGCGCGCGCCGGCAGGTCCGCGCCGATTGCCGCGACCACGCGCGGTGCGCTCCCCTGCGTGACCCACCAGGCTGCCGCACGTGCCGCACCCGTCTCGATGACGAGTTGCTGGAGCGCGCTCGAGAGCAGGCTCTGGAGGTCGTCGGTGTCACTCGGCGCCGGGGCGGCGCGGCGGCCGCGGGGGCGTCGCGCGTCGGTGGAATGTCGCGCGGGGGGAGGTCTGTCCCCGAAGTCCACGGCCAGTCCACGGGGAGGACCGTCCCCTTTCTCCATCAGAAGTCCATGCGGAGGAGTTTGCGCTCCTCGCCTTCGCTGAGGCCGCCGGCGCCGGGGGCTTCGGCGGGTTCCTGGCCGGCGGGGAAGGCCTGGAGCACCGAGTTGGCGGTGTCGTCGCCGGCGAGTTTGCCGGTGGACGGATCGACGCGCGCGTACGAGACGCCTTCGGGAACCGGGAACTGGCGAACCGGCTTGTCGAGGTGCGCCTCGCGCATGAACTCGATCCAGATCGGAAGGGCCGCGCGGCTGCCCGTCTCGCCCTTGCCGAGACTGCGGCGCACGTCGAAGCCCAGCCACGCACCGGCGGCGATGTCGGTCGAGAAGCCGATGAACCAACAGTCGCCGTGGTCGTCGGTGGTGCCCGTCTTGCCCGCGAGCGGACGGCCCAGCACGCGCGCCTTGGCCGCCGTGCCACCGGGGTGCTCGACCGGCGCGCGCAGCAGATCCGCCACCAGGAAGGCGTCGCTCGGCGACATCACCTGATCGGGACCCATCGGCACGCCGTCGGCGAGTACCTGCGGTGTCGCTTTCGCGCTCTCCCAGGTGGGCGGCGACTCGTCGGTCGGACGGTCGAGCGCGAGGTTCTCGACCAGCACCTTGCCGTCGCGATCGAGGACGCGGCGGATGAAGATCGGCTCGACGCGGCGGCCGCCGGCCGCGAACACCGAGTACGCGGAGGTCATCTCGACCAGCGTCACCGCGTTGGCGCCGAGCGCCAGGGACGGATACGGCGCGAGGTGCGATCGGATGCCGAGCTGGTGCGCGAGGTTCACGATCGGCCGGATGCCGACGCGGAAGAGCAGGTTCACGGTCGCGAGGTTCAGCGAACGCGCGATCGCTTCGCGCATCGGGACGGGTCCGCGATACTTGTGGTCGTAGTTCTGCGGCGCCCAGACGGCGCCGCTCGTGGGATCGCTGTACGAGAACGGCGCATCGTTGAGCGTCGTCGCCGCCGTGAGTCCCTTGGTGAGCGCCGTCGCGTACACGAAGGGTTTGAACGCGGAACCCGCTTGGCGGCGCGCTTGCACGGCGCGGTCGAACTGGGAGCGCGCGTAGTCGTAGCCGCCGACCAGCGCGAGGACCTCGCCGTTCGCGACGTCGAGCGCGAGGAAGGCGCCTTCCACATCGGGATTCTGGTAGAGCGTGATGCGCGTGGCGGCGGGCGGCGGCGGGGGCGCCGCCGGCTCGTCTGCGGTCGGTTCGGCGTCGGACTCGGTATCGGGCTCGGTGCTCGCGGTGTCGGGCTTGGGCGGCTCGGCCTCCGGCGGCAGCACGCGGAAACGCGCGACGTCGCCGACCGAGAGCGCTTGCGAGATCTTGGCTTTCGGTGCGGACGCCCGCTCGATGTTGCGGTCGCGTGCCCACGCGACGTCGGCCAGGTGTACTTCGCCGCCGAGGTTCGGCGCGAACGCGACGTGCGCGACGTGCTTGGCGTCGTCGTTCGCGGTGACGACGCCGAGCCACGTCTTCGCCGGGTCGAGCGAAGCCAGCGTCGGGCTCGACGCGGGATCGAGCTTGTTCTCCGCAGCGACGCGCTGGACTTCTGCTTCCAGCTGCGCGCGCGGCACGCGGCGCACGGGTCCGCGCCAGCCCTGGCGGTGATCGAGCGCCTCGACGCCCGCGCGCAGAGCCGCTTCGGCCGTCCGTTGCAGGTGGAGGTCGAGCGTGGTCTCGATGCGCAGGCCGCCCTTCAGCACGGTCTCGCCGCCGAGTTTCTGGAACAGGTGACGGCGCACTTCTTCGGTGAACCAGGTCGCTGTAGCGAAGTCCGCGTGCTCGGGCGCTACGCGGAGCACGGGCGGCGCCGCGATTGCGGCGTCGTAGCTGGCCTCGTCGATGAAGCCCACGGCGACCATGCGTCCCAACACATATTGGCGACGATTTTCGGCCGCTTCGTAGTTGCCGAGCGGCGAGAAGCGCGACGGGGCCTTCGGCAGTCCCGCCAGCATCGCGCCCTCCGACACGCTGAGCTCGCCGACCTTCTTGCCGAAGTAGGTGCGCGCCGCTTCGCCGATGCCCCATGCGCCGCCGCCGAAATAGATCTGGTTCAGGTAGAGCGCGAGGATCTCGTCCTTGGTGAGGTGCTGCTCGAGCCGCCGCGCGAGGATCATCTCTTTGAGCTTGCGATCGAAGCGTCGCTCGGGCGAGAGCAGGAGACTCTTCACCGTCTGCTGGGTGATCGTGGAGCCGCCCTGCACGATCTCGCCGGCCGTGAAGTCGGCCCACGCGGCGCGCACGATCGCGCGGAAGTCGATCCCGCTGTGCTCGAAGAAGGCGTCGTCTTCGCCCGCGACGAACGCGAGGATCACGTGCTCGGGGATCTCGTCGAGGCGCACCAGGCGGCGGCGTTCGTCGAAGAATTCGCCGATCGGCCTGCCGTCGCGGTCGTAGACGGTGCTGGCCAGCGGCGGGCGGTAGTCGTCGATGCCGTGGAGGTCGGGAAGATCGCTCACGATCGCCAGGTAGAGGGCGATCGCAGTCCCGGCGGCCCCGGCGACGGCGAGGATCACCAGGCCCACGAGCGCGAGCGCGATCCGCCTGATCCAGGACCTCATCGATGACTCCGGGGGAGAGCGCGCAAACTAGCCGACGCCGCCGAGGCTGCGCTACCGAACGGCGTCCCCGGCGCGTGGCCTGGAGCCCCGATTTGTCGAACGCTTCCCTCGCGATGCTCTTCGTGATGGACCCGATCGGGTCCATCGACATCGACAAGGACACGACCTTCGCGCTGATGCTCGCGGCGCAGCAGCGCGGGCACCGTGTCTTCTACTGCGAGCCGTCCGAGCTTTCGGTGGAGGAGGGCAAGCCCATCGCACGCGTGCAGGCCGTCGCGCTGCGCCGCGAAGTGGGCCGCCACGCGGATCTCGGCGCGCCGCGCACATTCTCGCTCGACGACGACGCCGACGTGGTCTTCCAGCGCAAGGATCCCCCGGTGGACGTCGACTACGTCACGGCCACCCAGATCCTCGCGCTGTGTCGCCGCGCACTCGTGTTGAACCGGCCGGACACCGTGATCTGGGCCAACGAAAAGCTCTACGCCGTCCAGTTCCCGGACCTGATGCCGGAGACGCGCGTTGCGCGTCGCATCGCCGAGTTCATCGACTTCCTCGCCAAGCTCGGCGGAGAGATGATCGTGAAGCCGCTCGGGGGCAAGGGAGGCGAGGGCGTCTTCCATCTGCGTCACGACGATCGCAACCTGTTCTCGATCCTCGAGCAGGTGACGGGTTTCGGCACCCGGTGGGCGATGGCGCAGCGCTATCTCCCCGAGGTGCGCCAGGGCGACAAGCGCATCCTGCTGATCGACGGCGACCCCCTGGGCGCGGTCCTCCGCGTTCCCGCGAAGGGCGAGACCCGGGCCAATCTCCACGTCGGCGGCACCGCCGCCACGACTTCTCTCGACGCGCGGGACCGCCGCATCATCGAACGCCTCCGCCCCCATCTTCAACGTGACGGCCTCTTCTTCGTGGGCATCGACGTCATCGGCGGTCGTCTCACCGAGGTGAACGTCACCAGCCCCACCGGCATCCAGGAAATCAACCAGCTCGAAGGCGTCCGCCTCGAACTCCGCCTCATCGAAGCCGTCGAAACCCGCGCCGCCCAACACAAAGCCGCATTGAGCAAGTAGCGGGGACGCAGGG
>JAGSPS010000230.1 GCA_018262315.1 Deltaproteobacteria bacterium
CCCGATCGAGTCCACGTCCGGTCGCGGCAGACGCTCGAGGAACTGGCGCGCGTAGGTCGAGAGCGACGCGACATAGCGCCGCTGGCCCTCGGCGTAGAGCGTGTCGAATGCGAGCGTCGACTTGCCGGAGCCGGAGACGCCCGTGATCGCCGTCAGTCGGCGCAGTGGCACACTGCACGAAACCCCGCGCAGGTTGTGGGAGCGAGCGTTCACGACGGCGATCGCTGCGGCGGGTTCCGCGGGGCTCGCGTCGGAAGGCAAAGCGGCGATTCAGACCAGCGGGAGGGGCTCGTCGAAGATCAGGACCACGCTGATGTGGTCGCCCGACTCGCTCTGCCCCATGTGGACGATCTCGATGCCCGGCCGGGCGGCGAGGAACTTGTTCAGGTCCTCCTCCAGCTCCTTGGCGAGCCCGCGTACGACGAAACTCTTGAGCGTCACGATCGATGCTCCGCGCGTTCGGCCATGCGATGCGCCGAAGCCGCGTAGCGTTCCTTCCCGGCGGCGGCCGCTGCTTCCGAAGTGGTGCGCCACTGGGCGGCCGGCAACTCGTCGCCGAGTACGCGCGTGAGTTCTCTCACCAGGAAGAAGTCGCCCGCCACGACCGCCTCCTCGCGCAGCGCCGCGAGGCGGTCGTGCGCGCCCGCCTTCTGCAGGAACACGATCGCCTCCCAGCCGCGACCCTCCGCAAGATACGTCTCGGCCAGCCGCAGCGACGCCTCGGGCGCCGCGTCGCGCTCGATCAGGTATCTGCGCTCCAACGGATTCGGGATCACCGGCTTCTTCATGTTGGACTCTCCTCCTCACCAGCGCGCTAGTAGCGCGGCACGTCCGGATCGACCGTGAGAGACCAGGCCTCGATGCCACCCGTGAGATTCCAGACATCGGTGAAGCCGTGCTGCGCGAGCGTCTTGCAGGCCTTGGCGCTGCGTGCGCCCTTGTGACAATGCACGACCACGGTGCCGTGCCTCCACTCCGCGAACTCTTCGGCGCGCGCCGCAACGGTCATGAGCGGCACCAGTTGCGTGCCTTCGATGCGCGCGGTCTCGAACTCGCGTGGCTCGCGCACGTCGAGGAACAGGAAGGTGTCGCCGCGCGAGCGCATCGCCGCGACGTCCGTGGCGCTGCGCTCGCGCACGGGCGCCTCGTCGCGGTCGTGCGCAGGCATCCCGCAGAAGCCTTCGTAGTCGATCAGCGCGGTGATGCTCGGCGCCTCGCCGCAAATCGGGCACGACGGGTCCTTGCGCAGGCTGAACTCGCGGAAACTCATCTCCAGCGCATCGTAGAGGAGCAGTCGGCCGATCAGCGGTGCGCCGAGTCCCGTGAGCAGCTTCACGGTCTCGGTCGCCTGGATCATCGCCACGATGCCCGGGAGCACACCGAGCACACCTCCCTCGGCGCACGAGGGCACCGATCCGGGCGGCGGCGGTTCGGGATAGAGACAGCGGTAGCAGGGACCGCGACGCGCATCGAAGACGGTCGCCTGGCCTTCGAAGCGGAAGATCGAGCCGTGCACGTTCGGCTTGCCGAGCAGCACGCAGGCGTCGTTCGCGAGGTAGCGGGTCGGGAAGTTGTCGGTGCCGTCCACGACCACGTCGTAGTCGGCGAAGATCGCAAGCGCGTTCTCGGACGACAGCCGCACGCCGTGCGCTTCCACCTTGACGTCGGGGTTGAGCGCCAGGATGCGCTCGCGCGCGACTTCCACCTTGGGTCGCCCGACATCGCGCGTGCCGTAGAGCACCTGACGCTGCAGGTTCGAGGCGTCGACCACGTCGTAGTCGACGATGCCGAGCGTGCCGACTCCCGCCGCCGCGAGGTACTGCGCAAGCGGGCAACCGAGTCCCCCCGCGCCGATCAGCAGCACGCGCGAAGCGAGCAGCTTCTGCTGCGCCTCGACGCCGAACTCGGGCAGCGCCAGATGACGCTTGTAGCGGTCGAATTGATCGGGCCGAAGAGGCGGCTTGCGAGGCATTTGCCGGAGCCTATCGAACAGCCGATTGCTCGCCATGAGCAGGCCCGATGAACCTCGCCGCTCGCCGTTGGCTCGCTACGCGGGAATTGGAGGAGTGCGGGAACGAGTGCGGAAACGGAGCGGGGCCCGCTGCTCGCGCAGAGAGCCCCGCTGACAGAATCGACCGTGACGCCTACTGGGCGTCTTCTCCGGCCTCCTCGCGCGGCGGGATCACGGTCACCTTGTACGCCTTGCGCGGGTTGTCCTTCATCATCCAGTCGATGGTGACCCAATCGTTCTTCTTCAGCTCATCCCACTTCGTCTTGCCTTCGCCCTGGACGACCGTCTCGTCGGTCTTGGCGAACGAGATCTTGTCGCCCTTGCGGTTGTCGACGATCACCTTCTTCTCGCTCACCGAATCCAGCTTGCCGACGAACTCACGCGTCTGTGCCGACGCGGAGGCGGTCCATAGGATCGAAGCGACCAGGGCCAACAGCGCGATCTGGCCGGCCTTCCGAGCGACGGGCAACATGCGACGATCTCCTTCTTGTAGTTGCGACGCATCTGCGTCGCATTGGCTCGAGTGGTAGAGCGCCCGCTTGGACGGAACCTCGTGCGCGCTATTCGTGCGCACGCTGCGCTTCCAGCGACCACGCCCAGCTCGATGCCATCTCGCACTCGATCTGAAACCAGCTCGATGACAACGAGGACCGGACATTGGTGCCGGAGGTGGGATTCGAACCCACAAGGCCGCAAGGACCGGGGCATTTTGAGTGCCCTGCGTATGCCAGTTCCGCCACTCCGGCGGGCGGGCGGCCGAACATACCATGACGAGGGTTCGGCACCACCGCGAGTTTGCAGGAACCAGGTGCGCCGCGAGCGCGCCCCAGATCACTCTTTACAGCCCAAAGGCGCGGCGATAGGTTGCGCGACCCGTCGGGGCTGTAGCTCAGTTGGGAGAGCGCTTGAATGGCATTCAAGAGGTCGGGGGTTCGATTCCCCCCAGCTCCACCACGGGATCCGGCGCTCGCTGCGCGCCAATTCGCGCGCTCTGCATTTTATTTCAGGGTTGAGCGCCACCTACCTCGGGCATCGACCACCTACTAGATGTCATGGTGGTATGTGCCTGGTGCAATCGGCAGATCGCCCCGCGAGCGCAGAAGGCCCGCGTGGGTCACGCTCACGCGGCCGCAGTGAGTCACGGGATGTGCCCGACGTGCCTCCAGAAACGCCTCTCCCAGGTCGGCAAGCGCTCCGCCCGCGCCGCCTGATCCCTGATCGCCTGAACTGAGAGCGCCCGCGGAGGAATCCCCCGCGGGCGCTCTGCTTTCAGGACCGCGATCGGGACGATTTTGCAGTCACGACCGAAGTCGTCAGCGCAGCGACGGCGGCGTCTGCTTCTCGATCGCTCCCTGCGCGACACGAGCCAGCAGGGATCGCGGCAACAGGCGCATCCCCAGGTTGCCGCGCAGCCAGCGCCACCAGCCGATCGCCACCGACGGTTGCTCGCCGAGGCGCTCGAGCGCCACCGCGACGACGCGCTCCGGCGTCTCGCCCTCGTGCGGCAACTCGCCGGCAACTGCCTGGAACTCGGTCGTCGTCGTTCCCGGCTCGACCACCAGTACGTCGACGCCGCTGCCGCGCAGCTCCGCCCAGAGTCCCTCGCCCAGCAGTTCCACGAACGCCTTGGTCGCGGCGTAGGTCGCATGCAGCGGCATCGGCTGCTTCGCGGCGAGCGAGCCGGTGAACACGACCGCGCCGCGCCCACGCGAACGCATCTTCGGCAGCAGTCGGCGTGTGAGCACGAGCGGCGCCGTGCAGTGAACCTGGATCATCTCGACGAGCCGCTGCTCGTCTTGAAGCTCGAAGCGGCCCGCGCTGCCAAAGCCAGCATTGTTGACGAGTACGGCGATCTCCAGATCCGCGACTCCTGCGGTGAGCCGCTCGGCGCCCTCGGGCGCCGCGAGATCGACCGGCACGACGCGCGTCGCCACCGCGCATTCCTTCGCGACCTCGGCGGCGAGCGCGTCGAGCCGCTCGCGGCGGCGCGCGCAGAGCACCAGCGAGAAGCCCTCGCGCGCCAGCGCCCGCGCAAACGCGGCCCCGATCCCCGACGACGCGCCGGTGACGAGCGCCCACTCGCCATAGCGCTCGCGCAGCGGACGCCGCGGCGCCTGGAAGCGATCGCGCGCGTTCCACAACGCGACGCTGAGCGCCGCGAACGGAATGAACGAGACGGCGCCCATCAGCAGACCCTTCGCGCCGCCGACCTCGAGCAGCGGCCACACCGCCATCGCGATCGCCACCTGCGCCGTGTACAGCGCCGCCCATGGCCACATCCAGGGTCGCATGCGCCAGAAGCCGTAGCTGCCCGCCGCGTAGAGCGCCCAGTGCAGCGGCTCGGTCGCTTTCGCGGCGAAGCCCGTCAGCACGACCCCGAACCAGACTTCCTCGTCGCGCGCGATCGGCTTCACGAAGAAATCGAACGGCAGGTAGAGGAAAGTCATGTACGCGCAGAACCCGAGCAGCGCGTTCATCCAACCGGGGCGGCGTGCGAGCACGTCGCGAAGCCACTCGCGCATCAGTCTCCCCTTCGCCGTCGAGAGGGAGCGACGCTAGCTGATGGACTTCGCTCGGCTACCCTGCCGCGGCCGTGGGCGGACGTGTGCACGTGTCGAAGGAGTCGTCGCTCGCTTGGCTGGTCTTCGACCATCCCGAGCGTCTCAATGCCGTGTCGCTGGAGATGTGGCAGGCGATTCCCGCTCTCGCCGCGGCGCTCGACGCCGACCCGTCCGTTCGCGTGATCGGTCTGCGCGGCGCCGGCGACGTCGCCTTCGTGTCCGGCGCCGACATCTCCGAGTTCGCCAGCACGCGCACCGGCGCGAACGCAGCCCAGTTCTACGAGGACACCACCGCGACCGCCTTCGCCGCGCTCGCCGGCGTGGGCAAGCCCGTCGTCGCCGCGATCCACGGATTTTGCGTCGGCGGCGGCATGGCCGTCGCGCTGACCGCAGACCTGCGGATCGCCGCGGACGACGCGCAGTTCGCGATCCCCGCCGCCCGGCTCGGGCTCGGCTACCACGCCGCCGGCATCGACGCATTGCTGCGACTCGTGGGTCCCTCGACGGCCAAGGAAGTGCTGTTCACCGCGCGTCGCTTCACGGCCGGCGAAGCCCTCGCGCGCGGCCTCGTGAACGAGGTCGTGCCGAAGGCGCGGCTCGATGCGCGCGTTCGCGAAGTGGCCGCGCAGATCGCCGAGAACGCGCCGCTCACACTGCGCAGCGTGAAGCTCGTGATCCGCGAACTCGGCCGCGACGCGTCGGCGCGCGACCAGACCCGCGTCCGCGACTCGATCCATGCCTGCTTCGAGAGCGACGACTACCGCGAGGGCGTGCAGGCGTTCCTCGACAAGCGCAAACCCGTCTTCCAGGGCAAGTAGTGGGCGCGCCCGCGCC
>JAGSPS010000231.1 GCA_018262315.1 Deltaproteobacteria bacterium
ATACGAGATGGCATCGGAGATGGTCTGGATCTTCTCGGCGTCATCGTCCGGGATTTCGATGTCGAACTCTTCTTCCATCGCCATCACGAGTTCGACGATGTCGAGCGAATCGGCGCCGAGGTCGTCGATGAACGAGGCCTCCGGCACGACCTCGTCCTTCGACACACCGAGTTGCTCGACGATGATCTCGGTGACGCGTTCTTCGAGACCCATTCGGTGGTCCTCTCCAGGTTTCCGACGGCGCAGTTTCGCGAACTTAGCCCGCACTGGCCGGCTTTGCCCCGGGGCCTGCGGCGAAAAGTGACGCCGCATCGAGATCCGCCGCGCAGCCGAGGTTGGCCCGCTCGAGCCGAGGGGCGATGCGCGCGACGAGGCCGCAGAGGACGCGTCCCGGACCGACTTCGAGCACCGCACCGACGCCGAGCGCGGCGAGTCGTTCGACCATCTCGGTGAAGCGCACCGGCTCGGCCACCTGCCGGGCGAGCAGTTCGGGGATCTGCGCGGCGGTGGCGTTCGGCTCGGCGCTCACGTTCGCGACCACCGGCGGGCGCGGATCCGCAAAGCGGATCGCGGCCAGGTCGGCGCGCAGCCGCACGGCCGCAGGCGTCATCAAGCGGCAATGGAACGGTGCGGAGACCGGGAGTGGCAGCGCGCGCCGCGCGCCCGCGGCCTTCGCCAACTCGCACGCAGACCTCACAGCGGCGACGCTTCCCGCGACCACCGTCTGCTCCGGCGCGTTGTAGTTGGCGGGTTCGACGACTTCGCCCGTCTCCGCGCGGGCGCTGGCGCAGGCGGCTTCAACGGTCGCGCGGTCGCAACCGACGATTGCCGCCATCGCGCCGTAGCCCGGCGGCACCGCGTCGCGCATGTAGCAGCCGCGCGCTCGCACCAGTCGCAGCGCGTCTTCGAACGCGAGTGCGCCGGCCGCCACCAGCGCGCTGTACTCGCCGAGGCTGTGACCGGCGACGTAACCGGGTGCGAGCGCTCCGCTGCGTTCTTCGAGCGCGCGCAACAGCGCAATGCTGGTGGCGAGAATCGCCGGCTGCTGCACTTCGGTGGGTAGCAGCGCGTCGTCGGGACCCTCGAAACAGAGCTTCGAGAGCGGGATCCCGAGTACCGCGTCGGCGGTCTCGAAAACGGAGCGCGCTGCCGGGGAAGTCTCGTAGACGTCGCGGCCCATGCCGGCCTTCTGCGAGCCCTGTCCCGGAAAGAGCAGCGCAAACACGCCGCCTCTATGCCTCTTCTGCGATCTCGATGCGCAGCGCGCCCGCGTAGTAGCCGCACTCGCGGCAGACGCGATGGGGCGGCTTTGCTTCGCCGCACTGCGCGCATTTGGCGCGCGCAGGCAGCGCGAGCCCGTCGTGGGAGCGCCTCTTGTTCTTCCGGCTCTTCGAGGTGCGGCTCTTCGGGACGGCCATCTCAGGACTCTCCTCGCGTGTCGCGAACCTTCAGCGCTTCCAGCGCGGCGAAGGGTGTTTTCGCTCGTTGTTCATCGCAGCCACACGGAACCGTGTTGCGGTCCGCGCCGCAGCCCGGGCAGAGCCCGCGGCAATCTTCCCTGCAGAGCGGCTGGAGGGGCAGCGCCAGCGTCAGGATCTCGCGCAGGAAGCTTCCGAGATCGATTTCATGGCCCTGGAACCAGCCCATCTCCAGTTCGTCGACGAGGCACATGCCGTGGCGAGCGAGCTCCCGGGCAGCCTCCGGCTCGGCGGGGACCCGGGGTCCTGCCGGCTCCAGGACCAACCGGAAGGGCTCGCGGAGCGGCTCACGATAGCGGACGAGGCAGCGCGCGCACTCGGGTTCGAGAGCCCCGGTGAGCGCGCCCTCGATGTACACGTTCTGTCCCATGCGATGCGCGCGCAGCTCGACGCGAATCGGCTCGGCCCGCAAGTCGCGCAGCTCGGGCAGCAACTCCTCGGCCTCGCGGCGCCAGGCAGCGGATTCTTCGAAGACGGTCTCGGTCGGGCTGTCCTTCAGCCGGTCGACGTAGAGCTTCATGGCGCGGGATCGCCTCTGGAACGGAGGAGAAGAGAGAGGCGACGCGGGGTTAGCAGAGCCTTGGAGCGCGCGTCAACGCCGCTGGAAGCCTGACCGGATCTTCGTCGAGCCCCCACGGGAGGGATGCTCGCCCTGCGCCGGATGTGCTTTCAGTCGTTGCTGCGAGGCGCGCGGGCGGTGGACTCGTCCGAAACGTCCTCGGCGGGCGGCGGCCGCGGCTTCGCAGCGTGAGTTGGCAGGCCGCCTGCGGATTGTTTCGGCCGAGTCCCCCGCCCGCGCTGGGCTTTTCGTCCTTCTTTCATGAACGGAAGTCCCGGAACGAATGGCAAGGAGCGGGGGCGGGGCGTTCGGCCGAAACAATCCGCAGGCGGTTACCAGCGCTCGCCGCGAAGCTGCCAAGCCGCGTCCGCCGAGGACGTTTCGGACGAACGTCACGCCCCCGCGCCCACGCGTCGGCCGAAGCGCACTGCGGCAAAGCCGAACGACGTTCATCGGCTACGTTGCCGCCGCTTTGGACGCCATCCGCACGCGCTTCGCGCCGAGTCCGACCGGGTTCCTGCACATCGGCGGGGCGCGGACCGCGCTCTACAACTGGGCCTACACGCGGCGTCTCGGCGGTCGCTTCGTGCTGCGCGTCGAGGACACCGATCGCGAGCGCTCGACCGCGGAGTCCGAGGCGGCGGTGCTCGGCGGCCTCGAATGGCTCGGCATCGACTGGGACGAGGGCCCGTTCCGGCAGAGCGAGCGCGGCGATCTCTACGCCGCGGCGATCGAACGACTGCTCGCGGGCGACCGCGCGTACCGCTGCGTGTGCACGCCCGCCGAGATCGAGGAGCGCCGCCAGGCGACGGTCGCCACCGGCGCCAAGTGGATCTACGACGGCCGCTGCGCCGGCGCGAACCACGGCCCCGGCTGCGGACCGCACGCCGTCCGCTTGCGGGTTCCCAGGGACGGCAAGCTCGGTTTCGACGATCTCGTCTTCGGTCCCAGCGGGCAGGACGCGCGCGAGATCGGCGACATGGTGATCCGCCGCACCGACGGCAGCCCCCTCTATCACCTCGCCGTCGTGGTCGACGACATCGCGATGGGCATCACGCACCTGATTCGCGGCGCCGACCACCTCAACAACACGCCCTTCCAGCTCGCGCTCTACGCCGCGCTCGACGCCGCGCCACCGCTCTTCGCCCATGTGCCGCTGATCGTCGGCGCCAACGGCAAGAAGCTCTCGAAGCGACGCGATCCGGTGTCGGTTCAGCATTTCCGCGCTGCGGGGTATCTGCCCGAGGCGATGTGCAACTGGCTGGTGCGGATCGGCTGGTCGCACGGCGACCAGGAAATCTTCTCGCGAGACGAGATGTGTTCGCTCTTCGACCTGGCCGAGGTGCAGCGCGCCGCGGGTCAGGCCGACCCCGGCAAGCTCGATTGGCTGAACCAGCACTACATCAAGGAGCTGCCGCGCGATCGACTGGTTCGCGAACTGCTGCCCTTCCTCGCCGAAGCCGGTACGCCGCTCGGGCCGAGTGCGGGACTCGAAGCCGTCGCCGACCTGTTGCGCGAGCGCAGCAAGACGCTCGCCGAGATGGCGCAGCGCGCGCACTTCTTCGCGGTCGCCGACGCTGCACTCCGCTACGACGCCGATGCCGTGCGCAAGCATTGGAAGGCCGCCGTGGTACCGGCGGTGAAGGATCTGACCGGCGAGCTGTCGCGCGCGGGCGCGTGGGACGTCGCCGCGATCGAAGCGGCCTTCGAAGCCGTGCGCGCACGCTACGAGGGGCTCGCGCTCGGCAAGCTCGCGCAGCCCGTGCGGGTGGCCGTCACCGGCTCGGCAGCCTCGCCGGGCATCTTCGAGACGCTGGCGCTGCTCGGTCGCGAGCGCAGCGTGGCGCGACTCACACGCGCGCTCGCGGAGTTGCCCGCAGCTTGAGAAGCGCGCCGGCCTCGGTTAGAACTTGCGCCTCTTCCCCGGTCGTCTAATGGCAGGACAACGGGTTCTGGCCCCGTCAATGAAGGTTCGAATCCTTCCCGGGGATCCACCGCCACACGCTTCTGCTCCCGGATCGATCACGCCTTGCGAGCGGTGACGATCCAGGCCCCCGCCTCCGCTTCGATCCCGCGCGGCGTCTCGAACGACTCGATCACCTCGCGCACGGCGCCGATCACGCGGGCGCGTTGTTCCTCGCTCGGCCGGGCTTCGCGCAGCGCCGCGCCGACCGGGCCGACCTGCAGGCACAGCTCGAGCGCCTCGTCGACGCTGTCGCCAGCCAGCCGCATTGGCCCGTTCACCGCTTCGTGCGCGACGTCCGCGAAACCCGCGCGCTCGAGGATCGCGCGCACGTGCGCCGCGTCGCCGAATGCGAAGGGCCCCGGCGCGTGGGGCGGCGGCGGCGCAGGAAACGCGATGTGCTGCGCCGCGGCGCGGGCGGGGGCGAGCATCCACGGGTTCTTGTCGCTGGGCTGCCAGCACACGAAGGCGAGCCGGCCGTCGCGCCGCAGTGCGCGACGCAGATTGGTGAATGCCGCGATGGGGTCCGCGAAGAACATCACGCCGAAGCGCGAGAAGACGACGTCGAACGCGTCGCCTTCGAACGCGGCGCTCTGCGCATCGTCGAGTCGCCACTCGACGCGCGTTCCGGCGCCGGCGGTTCCGGCGCGCTGTCGCGCACGTTCCAGCATCGGCCGCGAGATGTCGACCGCGACGACACGACCCGCGTCGCCGACTGCTTCCGCCAACTCCAGCGCGGTGGCGCCGCAACCACAGCCGACGTCCAGCACGCGCTCGCCCGCACGGATCGCTGCGCGTTCCCGTGCGAGCGCGCCGAGCGGACCGATCTGCGCGTCGAGCCGCTCCTGCTGCGCCACCCACACCGGCCCCGCGCTGTCGTTCCAGTACTGAACCATCTCCGCGTTCGACATCTCGTCCTCCTCGAACAATCTCGCCCCCCTGATAGCAATCTCCAGCGACGCGGGCGTCGCGGGGGCGGTACGTTCGTCCGAAACGTCCTCGGCGGACGAACAAGGGCAGCTTCGCGGGGAGGGTCGGTGGCCGCCTGCGGATTGTTTAGGCCGAGTCCCCCGCCCGCGCTGGGCTTTCCATCCTTCGTTCATGAACGGAAGTCCCGGAACAGATGGCAAGGAGCGGGGGTGGGGCGTTCGGCCAGAACAATCCGCAGGCGGCCTCGATGCTCTGACGCGAAGCCGCGACGCCCGTCCGCCGAGGACGTTCTGGACGAACGTACCGCCCCCGCGACGCTGGAGATTGCTATCAGGGGGGCGAGATTGTTGGAGGAGGGGTGATGTCGAACGACGAGATGGTTCAGTACTGGAACGAAAGCGCGGGGCCGGTGTGGGTGGCGCAGCAGGAGCGGCTCGACGCGCAGATCGGTCCGCTCGGCGCGCTCGCACGGGAAC
>JAGSPS010000232.1 GCA_018262315.1 Deltaproteobacteria bacterium
GCAGATTGTCTGCGGGGCGCCGGCGTTCGCCTCGAACGCAGGTCACTCCCGGTTTCGGCCATTCTCCTCGGCAGGACGGGCGGATTACTCGAGTGCTTTCTCGCTCATGACCGTGCAGCTCGCGTGCACCCGCGCCGGTTGCCGGAGGCCCGGAGGCACCTTGCCAAGCCGGGGTCACTTCTCAATTGGGGGGCGGGAATCGGTCGGGGGGCGACCCGCGAGGTTCCTCAGCTCGGTTGGAGCAGCGAGCGGAGGGCAGCCACGGCGGGTCGAATGCGCGGACCGTACCACGACACCCAGGTGCCGTCGATGCAATGGATGCGACCGGAACGGCTGGCCGGGAGATCGAGGTGGGCCAGCTCCCGGGCATCGCGCGGGCTGAAGGCGTAGGGCTCGTCGGGCAGCAGGATCACTTCGGGTGCCGCGGCGACGACCTCGTCGAGCGCGACGATCGGGTAGCGGCGGTTGCCCCGGCCGGCAAACACGTTCGCGCCACCGCACAGCTTCAGCATCGAGTGGATGTAGGTGTCGCCGCCGACCGCCATCCACGGGTCACGCCAGATCGGGCAGAAGACCCGCACGGGAGTGGCGGGGCGAGCAGCTTCGGCTGCCGCGACGGCGGCTTCGACCGGCTCGACGACTTCCGCGATCGCCGCGGGCGTCGCGCCGAGCCCGGCGAGGTCGCGCAGCAGCGTTGCGCCCTCGCGCACCGTGCGCGGGTAGGTCACCCAGACAGCGATCCCCGCGGCGCGCAGCTGCTCGACCACGCGGCGGGTGTTCTCCTCGTGGTTCGCGATCACGAGGTCGGGCGCGAGCGCAAGGATTGCCGCGACGTTCGCGTCCTTGGTGCCGCCGACCTTGGGGAGCGTCGCGACCGCATCGGCCGGGTACACGCACCAGTCGGTCACCCCGACGACCCGGTCGCCGAGCCCGAGCGCGAAGAGCGACTCGGTGAGACTCGGTACCAGCGAGACGATCCGTTCCGGGGGCCGCGCAAGCTCGGGGGGCCTCATCGAGTGAAGTGTGTCCCCCAACTCCCCACCCCGTCCACCTCGGGGACGGTCCTCGAAGTGACCCGGCTGTGGACTCGAGGGACACACCTGCCCGAGGTCTGTCCCTCGAATCTCCAGCCCGTCCACGGCGAGGACCGTCCCCTTTCTCCTCACCTTTCTCCTCATCGGGCGAAGCGGACTTGGAGGAGGGCGTTGCGGAGGGTGGCGCTGGTGAGGCGGCGGCCGACCAGGGACGCCGGGAGGGCGATGACGCGGCGGGCGTCGCGGATGCGGAGGTGGAGGTCTTCGCCGTGGACGGTGACCTCGACTTCTTCTTTCGAGACGTTGGGGAGGTCGATCTCGAGCAGCGTCGCGGCGCCGAGGCGACGCCAGCGCAGCGGGCGGCCGCGGTGCAGGATCGCCGCGGGATCGCGCTCGCCGTAGACCTCGCGCGAGATCGCGCGAAGCGCATCGACGCCGATCGGCTCGGCGGCGCGCAGCTGCGCGCGCAGCAGCGGCACGCCGAAGCTGGCTTCGAGCGATTGCATCTCCTCGTGCTCGCGCGCGACCCACTTCGCGAAGAAGCCGTCGCGCGCGACTTCGGGCAGCAGGCGATTCACCAGCACCGCGTCCGTCGCGACGCCGTACAGGCACAGATACGCGAACGAGCGACGCGTCTCCTCCACCACCACGCGCGCCGCGTTGGTGACGAGCCGCGCACTGGTGCGATCGCCGTCGAGCAGGATCTGGCGGACGTCGTCGACGTCGCGCACCAGGCGCTCGAAGGCGCCGAACACCTCGTCGCCTGGCACGAGGCCACGCATCCCGATCGCGCCGAGGATCGGTCGCAGCGCGCGCGCGGCCCGGCGTTCGAGATCGAAGAGGCCGCCCATGAAGACGGCGAGCGCGTCGGGAAAGCGCAACATGCGCAGCGTCGAACCGGTGGGCGCGCAGTCGACGACGCATACGTCGAATTCGCCGAGCGCCTCGACCTCGCGGATCGCGCGCAGCGCGACGAGTTCCTCGAGCCCCGGGAAGACGAGCACCTCTTCCGCGAGCAGCTCGTCGGCGCCTTCGCGCAGCAGTTGTCGCAACCAGTTCTGGATCGCCGACCACGAGCGATCGAGTTCGTCGAGCACCGCGACTTCCTGCGCGACGACATTCGGCGCCACTTCCACCGGCCGCGCGCCGACCGGCCGGCCGAGCGCGTCGCCGACGCTGTGGGCGGGGTCCGTCGAGAGCAGGAACACGCGATGGCCGTGTTCCGCGGCGCCGATCGCCGTCGCGGCGGCGAGCGTCGTCTTGCCCACCCCTCCCTTGCCGGTGAGCAGCACGACGCGCATCAGCGCGCCCCGTCCGCGGCCGCGGCCAGCCGCACGATCAGCAACCCGGCTTCGAGCTTCGCGCCCACCAGCGAGAGCTGCGCGAGCTTGCGCGGCAGCGGAATCGCGCGCCGCCGCGTGCCGGTGCGCACGATCAGCGAGTCGTCGAGTTTTGCGACGTCCAGCGCATCGCTGCGCGCATGCGGCAGCGGCAGCTCGACGCGGTAGCCGCGCGCGTCGCGCGTGAAGCGCAGTCGCGGTGCGTCGCACAGGCGCGCCGCCGGATCGGCGCCCGCGAAGATCCGCGCACCGTGCGCGGCGAGCGCGGCTGCGCCGACCACCTCGTCTGATGCGAGCGGCGCGCGCAGCACCGGGAGCGGCGCGAAGAGTTCGCCTACCTCGGCGAGTCGCTCTTCCTGCCAATGGCCCCAGCCCTCGAAGAATGCCTCCGCCGCGGCTTCGGGCGGGAACAGCCGGTTCATCACGACGGCGTCGCAGGGCAGCTCGAAGAGCGCGAGATCGGTGTGCGCGCGCAGCGCCTCGTCGATCACCATGCGCTCGGGTGTCACGACGATGCGTATGCTGGTCGTTTCGGAGAGCAGGATCTCGCGCAGCGCGGCGAGGCGCTTGTAGAGCAGCCGGTCGATGTCGCGAAACACTTCCGGACCGGGTAGCGGCATCGGCACCACCGCGCGCGCCACCGGTGACACGACCGCCGCGACGGCGCGCTGCACGCGCAGCAGCAGCCGCAGCGTGCGACTCGCGATCTCGGGCAGCGTCACCAGCCGCAGCGTCGAGCCAGTCGGCGCGCAGTCGACGACGCAGAAGTCGTAGTCGCCCGAACGCGCGGCCGCTTCGACGGCGAGCAGCGCCGCCACTTCCTCGGCGCCCGGCAGCAGCGCCAGCTCGTCGGCGATCACGTCCTCGATGCCCTGATGCCGGAACAGCGAGACCAGGTAGTCGCGGATCGCGCCCCAGTGCGGCTCGAGCGTCGCGCGCGCATCCACCTCGAGGGCCGCGAGCTGCGGCGTCACGCACTGCGGCGCCCCCTCGTCGTCGCTGGCAAGCCGCAGGCCGAGCACGTCGCCGAGGCTGTGCGCCGGGTCGGCCGAGAGCACCAGCGTGCGATGCCCGAGCGCCGCGGCGTGCGCGGCGCTGGCCGCAGCCGTCGTCGTCTTTCCGACGCCGCCCTTGCCCGTGTAGAAGACCAGCCGCACGAGCGCAGGCTATCACCTGCCGCGCGCGGCGAGGTAAGCCAACTCGAGCGAAGCGCTAAGCCGCGGCTTGTTGCTCCGCTGCCATCGCAATCGCGCGCGCGACCGGCCCGCGCGGGCTGCCCAGCGGGCCTTCGGTCCACTGATTCTGGCAGCGCCGACACTCATGGAGCAACCAGAGTCCGCGTTCGAAGACCTCGTCGATCGCGACGTCGGAGCCGCCGCATACGCCACACGGTTCGGGGGAGATCGCGCGCGCCATGCGGCGCTGAGCGGTCGATTGGGATCGATCCATCGCTTCGAACCTCCGTCCTCTTCGTTGCCATGGGCAACGGGGGTTGCGAGCCGGGCACCGAACCGATGGATGGCGCCGGCTCGAAGAAGAGGAAACCACGGGCGCGTGACAGCTTCGGTCACGTCGCGCGACGTTTTCGGGGTTCTGGGGGTGCGGCTCCAAGCCTCGGAGGGCTGTCTTGGTGTCGGCGGAGGCCTTGCCTAGAGCAACGCGCCGTCGTAGCCGAACTCGATCCTGGCGACGCGGTATCCTGGCTTCGAAAGAGCGGCTTCTTGTCGTAGGCTTCCTCTCAACGCGCCCACCCAAAGCAGGGAGCGACGACACCGTGGTGAATCGAGGCGCGCAGCGGTCGGACCCGGGCACCTGGGTGAGGTGGCTCGTCCTGGGAGGCCTCGGTCTCTGTTTCGCCGGCGGCCTCGCGGGCTGCGCGCGGACACCCGAGTCACAGCAGATTCACGACTCGTGGGAGCCGGTGAACCGCCCCGTCTTCGGCATCAATCGCAGCGTCGACGATCACGCGCTCGGCCCGCTCGCGCGGGGTTGGAAGAAGATCACGCCCCGCGTGATGCGCGACGGCATCTCGAACGCCTACCGGAACCTCACGTTCCCCCAGCGTTTCCTCAGCACTCTCGGACAAGCGGAAGGCGAGAAGGCGGGGACGGAGCTGGCGCGCTTCCTGGTGAACAGCACGGTGGGTCTCGGCGGCATCTTCGATCCCGCGAGCAAGCTGGGGCTCGAACGGTACGACGAGACGCTCGGCAAGATGTTTGCGCGCTGGGGCATCCCGCCCGGCCCCTACATGGTCGTTCCGCTACTCGGCCCCTCGACCCCGCGCGATACAGTGGGCGGCGTGATCGGCGTCGCCTTGAACCCGCTGCTGTGGTTTGGCGTCGGCGTACCCGGACTGGGTGTGCTCTTCGCCGTCAATGGTCGCGCCCAGGCCGATGAGCAGATCGAAACCGCCAAGCGCGCCGCCCTCGACTACTACGTCTTCGCGCGCGACGCCTACGTGCAGAGCGACGGCGAGGGCAACTGGTGGGACAACTCGCCAATCGGCGCGGAGCCGTCGGATGAACTCTACGAGGTCACGACCGAAACCGACCTCGAAGTGAAGGTCGATCCGGAGCCTGCTTCTTCGGACGCCATCGACGCGACGCAGTAGCACGCCATTCCCCAAACCAGCGGCAGGGGATCAGTGACGTGTCGATGCCGCCGAATGCGAAGTCGTTGCTCATCGCGAGCGGCGTCAGCTCCATCACGCGTCGCGGGTCGGTCACGACCACCCTGCGGTTCATGCCAGGCCCCCGTTCACGCCCAGCATCTGCCCGGTGATGTAGGAAGCCTCGTCGGAAAACAGAAACGCGACGGCTGCCGCGACGTCGTGCGATTGGCCGATGCGGCGCATCGGAATCAGCTTCGTGAGTTCTTCGATCGGCGCGCCGGCGAGCATCTCCGTCGCGATCAGACCCGGCGCGACACTGTTCGCCGTGATGCCGCGCTTGGCCAGCTCCAGCGCGAGCGAGCGCGTCGCGGCGATCAGGCCGGCCTTCGATGCGCTGTAGTTGGTCTGCCCGCGA
>JAGSPS010000233.1 GCA_018262315.1 Deltaproteobacteria bacterium
GATCTGTCAGCGCGTGATCATCATGCACCGCGGCAGGAAGGCGCTCGATGCGCCGCTCGAAGAATTGCAGCGCGGCGGGGCGAGTCTCGAAGAGATCTTTGCGCGCACCACGGCGCGCGAGGTCGTGGCGCCTCCCGATGTCGCCGGGGAGGCGCGGCCGTGAAACACGTCGGAGCGATTGCCAGTCGCGAGCTGAACTCGCTGTTCGTCTCGCCCGTCGCGTACGCCGTGATGACGCTCTTCGCGGTGCTGGCGGGCTTCTTCTTCCTGTCGGGCGTGCTGCAGTTCCAGGAATACGTGATCCGGCTCCAGTCGTTCCAGGCGATGGAGCAGCTCGAGGAGCTGAATCTCAACGACCACGTGATCGCGCCGTTCCTGCACGTGATGTCGGTCGTCTTGATGTTCCTGGTGCCCGGCATCACGATGGGTCTCTTCGCTTCGGAGAAGACCAACGGAACGCTCGAATTGCTGCTGACCTCCCCGATCACGATCTGGGAGCTGGTGATCGGCAAGTTTCTCGCGGCGGCGGCATTCGTCGCGATCCTGGTGCTGCTGCTCGCGCTCTTCCCCGCGATCCTCTTCACCTACGGCGATCCCGAGATCGGCAAGACGGCCGCGGGTCTTCTCGGCCTGCTGCTCGTCGGACTCGTCTACGCGGCGATCGGCGCCTTCGCGTCGTCGGTGACGCGGAACCAGGTGATCGCGTTCGTGCTCTCCTTCGTGTTGTTGCTGGTGCTGTGGATGCTCGGCTTCCTCGCCGATCTGGGCGCTGCGGGCGGCGCCGCGACGGGTGAGTGGATCGGCGACGTGCTCCGTTGGCTTTCCAGTGCGGACCACTTCGAGAGCATGGTGATGGGACTCGTCGATACCAAGGACCTGGCCTACTTCGGGGTGATGGCGATCGCCTTCCTGGTGCTCGCCAAGACCGCGATCGAATCGGTGCGGTGGCGCTGAAACATGGCATCCCTCTTCGGTGCTCTCGGGCTCGTCTTCTTCGCCTTCGGGCTGCTCTCCGTGCTGCTGCTGCTGGCCGGCGCACCGCCGGACCTGTGGTGGATCGGCGCGAACCTGCTGATCGGCCTCGCGCTGATGATCGGCGCGGGCGTCACGAACTTCGAGTCGCTGCGCGAGCGGATGCGCTCGGGCGAAGGGCGACGCATCGGCAAGTACGGCAGCAGCGCGCTGGCGCAGGCGCTGATCGTGCTCGCGATCGTCGGCGCGCTCGGCTTCCTGGCGAACCGCTACCACGAGAAGTGGGACGCGAGCGAAGCCAGGGTGCACTCGATTTCCGACCAGACGCAGAAGCTGCTCGCGGGTCTCGAGCAGGAGATCCAGGTGGTCGCCTTCTATCCGAAGCTCGACCAGGCCAACGCGCGCGCGCTGCTCGACAAGTACCAGTACGTGAGCGAGCGCGTGAAGGTCGAGTACGCCGACCCGAATACGCGCCCCGATCTGGTCGAGCGCTACGGCGTGTCGCCCGAGAAGATCGGCGAGGGCCTGCTCTACGTGAAGATCGGCGAGGAGTCGGTGCAGATCGACAAGGCCGACGAGGAGAAGCTCACCAACGCGATCGTGAAGCTCACGCGGCGCTCGCACAAGAAGGCGTACTTCGTCACCGGTCACAACGAGCGCGCGGCGGAGGGCAAGGGCGCCGCCGACAAGGAGGGGTTCGCCCAGGCCGGCGACGCGCTGCGCAACGAGAACTATCGCTTCGAGACGCTCAACCTCGAGACGAAGCCGGAGATCCCGGACGACGCGGACGTCGTGATCCTGGCGGGGCCCACGCAGAACCTGCGCCCGGGCGACGCCGACAAGCTCCAGCGCTACCTGGAGCGCGGCGGCGCGCTACTGGCGCTGGTCGATCCGCGCGCCAACACCGACATCGGCGAACCGCTCGCGAAGTGGGGCGTCGCTCTCGGCGCCGACGTGATCGTCGACCGCGTGCAGGGAATCTTCGGGCAGGCGACGACGCCGCTCGCCGGCGAGTACGCCAATCACGAGATCACCCGCGACATGCGCGAAGTCACGACCTTCCCGATGGCCCGCAGCCTCGCGATCGAACCCGACGCCGCCAAGCAGATCGTCGCGATCGTGAAGACGGGCCGCGACTCGTGGGGCGAGCGCGACCTCGAACAGCTCTTCACGAGTGGCATCGCCGAGCTGGGTCCCGACGACGTGAAGGGCCCCGTGACGATCGCCGTCGCCGGGCGTCCCACGGTGGCGACGCCGACCCCCGCCGCAGGGGCCGATCCGAACGCCGTGAAGCAGGCGCGCCTCGTGGTGTTCGGCGATTCCGACTTCGCCACCAACCAGATGCTCGGCGCCTACAGCAACCGCGACCTCTTCGTGAACTCGGTGAACTGGCTGCTCGGCGACGTCGAGGCGATCTCGGTACGGCCGCCCAAGTCGCGCGCGTCGAGACTTACTTTGTCGAGCGAGCAGTTCAGCCAGATCCGCGCGCTCTCGCTCTTCGTGCTGCCCGAGCTGATCGCGGTAGCCGGCGTCTGGGCCTGGTGGAGCCGCCGCCGGGCGCCCGGCCGATAGCCCGCCGTGAATCCGCGCACCACCGGCATCCTGTTCCTCGTCGCGGTCCTGCTCGGCGGGCTCGTCTGGTACTCCAACCACAACGAAGCCGACAAGCAGGAAGCCGAGGCGCAGGCGAAGCTGCTGTTCGGCGACCTGAAGGCCGAGTCGGTCGAGTGGGTCGAGCTGCGCACCAGCGACGGCAAGGACGCGCGCCTCGAGCGCAAGGACGGCGCCTGGCACGTCACCAGGCCCGTCGAGTTCCCGGCGGATGGGAGCAACGCCGACGCGATTGCGAGCGCGCTGGCCGGCATCACCAGCGAGGGCGTGATCGAGGAAGCGCAGGGCGCGGAGGTCTACGGCCTGGGCGAGGGCGCGCGCGTGGTGCGCTTCCGCGCGGGTGGCGCCGACCAAGAGCTGCGCACCGGCAAGAAGACGCCGATCGGCGCCAACAACTACGTGGCGACGGGCACGGCGGGTCCTGTCTACACCGTGGCGAGTTTCCGCGTGACTGGCCTGGAGAAGAGTCTCGACGACCTGCGCGAGCGGCGCCCGCTGCGCTTCGATCGCGGCGGCGTCCAGCGCATCGAGGTGAACTGGGTGGACGGCGGCGTCGTGCTCGAAAAGAAGGACGGCAAGTGGCGCATGCTGGCGCCGCTCGACACCGATGCCGACGCGGAGACCATCGAGACGCTGCTCTCGGATCTCGTGTTCCTGCGCGCGAGTGGCTTCGTCGATGCGCCTCCGCCGGACAAGGAGGTGGGCCTCGACGCGCCGCAGTACCGCGTGGTGCTGGTGGACGCGCCGCAGGAGGGCAGGGAACCGATGCGCCACGAGCTGCGCATCGGCGCTCTGCTCGACGCCCAGCTGCGCGCCGCGCGCGGCGCCGAGAGCGCGCTCTACCAGATCCCGAACGAGCGCTTCGACAAGCTGCCCAAGACGGTCGTCGCATTCCGCTTCAAGTCGCTCGGGAGCTTCGTCGCGACCGACGCCCAGCGCTTCGAGATCTCCTACGCCGACCCGTCGGCGCGGAGCGCGACCCAGGTGGTGACGATCACCGGCGAGAACTCGGATGCCGGCTGGACGACGAAGCCTGAAGCGATGGCTCCCGGCCTCGCGTCGCGGCTCGTCGCCGAACTCGCGCGCCTCGACGCCGACGACATCGCCGCCGAGAAGATGGGCGGCGCGGAACTCGCCGCGATCGGGCTCGCGCCGCCGCACACGACGCTGCGCGTCTTCGGCGCCGCGCCCGCAGGAGACGGCGAAGCGCCCGAACTCGCGAAGCTGATCTTCGGCGTCGAGCAGGGCGATGCCGTCTTCGCGCAGGTCCCGGGTCGCGAAACCGTGTACCGCGTTTCGAGCAAGCTGGCCGAGCACGTGCCGATTTCGCTCGAAGCGTTCCGCAATCGTTTCGTAGCGAAGGAGCCGCCCACGGAAGCGGGCGCGCCCGACGCAGCGGTGCAGCCGGCGCCCTCCGACGACGAGGAAGAGGGCCCGCTGCTTGGCCCGGCCGACGCAGGCGAGGCGCAGCCAGAGAGTCCGTGAGCCTTGCCGGACGCGCTCGCGTTCCACGAGCTGCGCGTCGCGCGCATCGTGCGGGAGACGCCCGACACGCGCTCCCTCATGCTCGAAGTTCCGCCGACGCTGCGGGAGCTGTTCGCCTACCAATCCAGTCACTTCCTCGGCTTCCAGGTTCGGCTCGGCGTGATGTCGCCGGACGGCAGGTCCACGCGCGCCACGAAGCCGTCGAAGCCGAAGCCGCAGCCGGCGCCAGCAGAACCGCCCCCAACACGGCCACGAGCCATTGCTTCCGCATGGTCACCCTCGAACGGCAGCGAATCAGACGGTCGAGGCCCTGGCGGCGAGTGCTCGACGCCTGCCTTGCGATTGCGATGCCGTGAAGAAAAACAACACCATGTGACACCGCCGTGATAGCGTGAGCGGAGCCGGAAGGGGTCTCGCATGAGCACCGACGATCGCCTGCCCGCGCCCTCCCTGGACGATCACGACCGGGTGGTCTCGACCTCCCCCCAGACTTTCGTTTGCGGGGCGTTCGAAGCCTCGCGTCCGGAGGTGGTCCAGATCCGGGGCGAGCAGGGTGTAAAGATCGGCATCGCGGACGGCCCGATGAGTTCCGCGGCCGGAACGCCGGAGGCGATGGCGCACGAGTCGCAGCGCTTCGTGCAGTTCCTGCGCTGGGGCGAGCCGATCATTCCGATCTCAATCGTGCTCTTCGTGGGACTCTTCCGGTGCCCGCTCACGCTCGCGATCGCTGGCTACCTGGGCCTCGTGTTCTGGCCGGTCCTGTTCCGGTCCCGGCACCTCGCACGACGCAATCGTCTGGGGCCGAGCGTGATGGGCATGGCAGCGGCGTTCTGGGGCCTGGCGCTCGTGGTCGGGCTCGGGGGCCAGATCCAGCTGCCGGTGTCGGCGCTGGCCTCGATCCTTCCCGTCGTGGTCGGCGTTCCCTTCGGCACCGAGCGCCTGTTCCGATGGATCGTCGTGGGCTCGACGCTCGTCGCGGCGGCCGTCGCCGTCCTCTCCATCCTTCCGCCCGTCCTTTCGTACGCCCCGGTTCCCCAGGCGACCGCCGAGATCCTGGTCGCCGGCTACGTGCCGGTGCTGATCGGCCTGTACTCGTTTCTGGTCTGGCAGTCGAGCGCGCGCCTCGGCGAGACGCTTGCCGCCACCCGCGCGGCGAACGAGGCGTTGCGCGAGTCGGAGCGCTCGCTCGAGCGCAAGGTAGAGATGCGCACCGCGGAGTTGGCCCAGAAGAACACTGCGCTGGAGCGCTCGCAGCAAGAACTCGCCGACGCCCGCGACGAGGCTCTCGGTGCGAGCCGCACCAAGAGCGCCTTCCTCGCC
>JAGSPS010000234.1 GCA_018262315.1 Deltaproteobacteria bacterium
CTCGGCGGCATGGCGACCGCAATCTACGCCGAGCCGCGACGGCCAAACGACGCCGACAATCCGGTGCGAATGGTGATCAGCGCCGGTATGCCGCGCGCGATCTGGCAGGACTTCGAGAAGCGCTTCAACGTGCAGGTCTTCGAGTGGTACGGCGCGATCGAGGGCGGGCTCGCGATGAAGCCGGTCGGCCAGGGCCCCATCGGTAGCTTCGGCAAGCCCGCGCCGGGCCTCGAAATGACGATCGTGGACGAGCAGGGCAACGAGTGTCCGCCCTTCGCGGTCGGCGAGATCGTCTCGCGTCCCGCCGGCGGCAGCGCCAACGTCGAGTATTTCAAGAACGAGGAAGCCTCGCGCGCGAAGGTGGCGGGCGGCTGGCTGCGCAGCGGCGACATGGGGCACCGCGACGCCGAGGGCTGGTTCTTCTTCGACTACCGCAAGGGCGGCGGCATCCGCCACGACGGCGAGTTCGTGCAGCCCGACAAGGTGGAGAAGGTGATCGCCGAGCAGCCCGGCGTGTCGGACGTCTTCGTCTACGGCGTGCCGGCGGCCTCGGGCTCGCCGGGCGAGAAGGACGTGGTCGCGGCGATCGTGCCCGCAAACGCCGCGAGCTTCGAACCCAATGCTGTGTTCGAGGCATGCCGCCGCGCGCTCGACCCGGCGTCGGTGCCGCAGTACCTGCAGGTCGTGGACGAGATCCCGAAGACGGCCTCGGAGAAACCGCAGGAGCGTTTCCTGCTCGATCGCTTCAAGCCCGGCTCGCCGGGGATCCACGCCCGCACGGCGGCAGCGCGCTGAGCGCGACCGCCGTGACAGCGAGAGCATGACGCGCTCCGCCAACCCGCCCGCTCCCGCAGCGATCAGTCGCCGTGGTTTCCTGAAGCTCGGCGGCGGACTCGGGCTCTCGCTCTGTCTGCTGCAACTCGGCGGCTTCGCGGCGCGCGCCCGCGCGGCCGACGGCCTGCGCGAAGACGAGGCTCCCGGCTACGACTCGTGGGAGGACGTCTACCGCAACGAGTGGCGCTGGGATCGCGTCACCTGGGGATCCCACACCAATCAATGTTTCCCGGGTGGCTGCTCCTTCCGCGTTCATTCCCGCGACGGCGTCGTCTGGCGCGAGGAGCAGAGCGCGACCACCGAAGCCTGCAGCCCGGAATACCCCGACTTCAACCCGCAGGGCTGCCAGAAGGGCTGCGGCTTCCATCACGCGCTCGCGAGCCCCGACCGGGTGCTGCATCCGCTGCGCCGCGTCGGTGCCCGGGGCGAGGGGCGCTGGCAGCGGATCTCGTGGGACGAGGCGCTGACGCGCGTCGCCGACGCGATCCTCGACGCCCACCAGAACGCCGGACCGCAGAGCTTCGTGGTCGACGCGCCGCACATCCACGCCGGCTCGGTCGCGCTCTCGGGCATCCATCGCCTCGCGTACATGCTCGGAGGGCTCGTCACCGATCTCAACGTCGCCATCGGCGACGATCTGAAGGGCATCCTCCACACCTTCGGCACGATGCAGCTCGGCTACTCGGCGGACAACTTCTTCGACGCCGAGCTGATCGTGCTCACCAACTCGAACCTCTCCGCGACCGGGACGCCGATCTACCACTTCCTCACCGAGGCCCGCTACAACGGCAGCGAGATCGTGCTGCTCGCGCCCGACTACAACCCGACCGCGCTCACCGCCGACATCCACGTGCCGCTGCGAACCGGCACCGACGCGGCGCTGTGGCTGGGCATCTGCCAGGTGATTCTCGCCGAGGGCCTTCACGACGCGGGCTTCGTCCGCGAGCAGACCGATCTCGCGCTGCTCGTGCGCAGCGACACCGGTCGCTACCTGCGCGCGCAGGACGTCGACGGCGGGCGCGAGGATCAGCTCTTCTTCTTCGACGAAGCAACCCAGCGCATTGCACCCGCGCCCCGCGCCACGCTCCGCTTCGACGGGTCGCCGGCGCTCGCGGGCAGCTACCCCGTGACGCTCGCGGACGGGCGCAACGTCGAGGTGAAGCCCGTGCTCGCGCTCTTGCGGGAAAAACTCGACCGCGAGTCCACGCCGGAGCAGGCGGCCGCGATCTGCGGCGCCGGCGCCGAGTTGATTCGCGGGCTGGCGCGGAAGATCGCGCGCAAGCGCACCTGTTGTTACATCGGCTTCACTTCCGCCAAACAGTTTCACGGCGATCTGCACGAGCGGAGCCTGCTGCTGGCGATGGCGCTCACCGGCAACTGGGGAAAGTCCGGCACCGGCTTCAATTGCTTCCTGGTACCCATCGAGCACGTCGGACTGCTGATGACGCTCGAGCGGCCGGCGGCGCGCGGCGGCCTGCTCGGCATGTTGATCGAGCACGAGAAGGTGAAGCTCGAGATGTGGCTGCGGGATCGCGAGATCACCGATGAGCTGGTGACCGCCGAACTGATGTCCCGGCAGACGAAGCGCCTCGGGATCGTGCCGCCCGTCTTCTGGTTCTATCACCACGCCGGCTACGCGAAGCTCTGGGATCGGCCGGAATGGCGCGACCCGAGCGAGCAGCGGAGCTTCGGCCAGTGCCTGCGCGAGTCGGTCGAGCGCGGCTGGTGGGACGCACAGCAGGCGCGTCCCGGCCCGGAGCAGAAGCCGAAGGTGCTGATGCTGATGGCGCACAATCCGCTGCGGCGCGAACGCAGCGGGCGCAGCCTCTACGTCGAGGAACTCTTCCCGAAGCTCGACCTGATCTTCGCCGTCGAGACGCGGATGTCGTCTTCGGCGGCCTTCGCCGACGTCGTGCTGCCGGCGGCCTGGTACTACGAGAAGGACGACACGACCATCACCTTCGGCATGAATCGCTACATGGCCCTGATCGAGCGGGCCGTGGCGCCACGGGGCGAGGCGAAACCGGAGTGGGAGATCTTCGCGGCGCTGGCGCGAAAGGTTCGCGAGCGCGCGCAGGCCCGCGGCCTCGCGTCCTTCCCCGACGCCTCGGGCGCCCTGCGCGCCTACGACGAACTCGGCGATCGCTTCACGATGAGGGGTCACCTCGAGAGCCACGAGGACGTGGTGGGCGAGTTCATGACGATCGCCGCTTCCACGGGGATCTTCGCGAAGGGCTCGAGCTACGAGACGCTCGTGGAGAAGGGCCAGCTCGCATTCGCCGGCTTCGGCAAGGGGCAGACCCAGCACTCCGCCGCGACCGACCTCGATCCGCACAAGCCGTACACCAGCCTGCGATGGCACGTCGAGGGCGGTCTCCCGTACGCCACGTATGCGCGGCGCGCGCAGTTCTACATCGACCACGAGTGGTATCTCGAGGCCGGCGAAGCGCTGCCGACCTTCAAGGAGACGCCGCCGATCGGCGGCATGCACCCGTTCCGGCTGGTGAGCGGACACATTCGAGGCAGCATCCACTCGATGCACATCGCGGTGCCGGAGTTCCTGCGGCTGCACCGCGGCCAGCCCGTGCTGTTCGTGAACGACCGGGTGGCGTCGGCGCGGGGCATCGCGGACGGCGACACCGTGCGGCTCTTCAACGACGTCGACTCGGCCGAGCTGATGGTCTCGACCTCCGCCGCGGTCGGCCCCGATCAGGTGGTGGTCTACATGTGGGAGCCCTTCCAGTTCGCCGGCTGGAAGTCCCACGACGCGATGCTGGTCGGGATGCCCAAGGGGCTCCACATGGCCGGCGGCTACGGACAGCTCCGCCACGTCTTCGCCAGCGGATCGCCGACACCCGCGAGCGATCGCGGGCTGCGCGTAGATTTCGTGAAGGTCGAAGCCACGGCGAGCACGACGGGAGCCGGAGCATGAGAGGGGGCGCCAGCAAAGCCGCTCTCGCGGCGTCGCGGCGCCAGCTCGCCGCCGTGATCGATCTCGGCAAGTGCATGGGTTGCCAGACCTGCGTGATGGCCTGCAAGAGTCTGTGGACGCAGCGGCCCGGCACCGAGCACATGCGCTGGATGAGCGTGGCCACCTGCCCGGGCCGCGGCTATCCGCGCGACTTCGAGACCAAGGGCGGGGGCTTCGACGCCGAGGGCCGCCCGCGCCCGGGCACACTCACGACGCTGGTCGAGTGCGGCGACGCGTTCCGCTTCAACCACGACGAGGTGCTCTTCGAAGGGAGCGGACAGAAGAAGAAGCTCGAGCCGCGCAGCGCCCACGGCGGCCCGCCCACATGGGGCTACAACTGGGACGAGGACCAGGGCAAGGGCGAGTGGCCGAACCCGTACTTCTTCTACCTGCCGCGGCTGTGCAACCACTGCACGAAGCCGGCCTGCCTCGACGCCTGCACGCGCAACGCGATCCACAAACGCGAGGACGGCCTCGTGGTGATCGATCAGCAGCGCTGCAATGGGCACCGGCACTGCGTCGAGGCGTGCCCGTACAAGATGATCGCGTTCAACCCCGTGACATCGACCAGCGAGAAGTGCATCGGTTGCTTCCCGCGCGTCGAAGCGGGGATCGCGCCCGCCTGCCATCGCCAATGTCCCGGGAGGACGCGCGCGTACGGCTTCCTCGACGACGAGCAGGGACAGGTGTTCCAGCTCGTCAAGAAGTGGCAGGTCGCGCTTCCGCTGCACCCGGAGTACGGCACACAGCCGAACGTGTACTACGTGCCGCCGCTCTCGCCGTTCGCCTACGACGAGGCGGGCAAGCTGACCGAGACGATGCGCATCCCCGGCGAGGTGCTGGAGCGCTACTTCGGACCCGAGGTCCATCGCGCGCTCGCGACACTGCGCGCGGAGCGGGCGAAGCGGGCGCGCAAAGAGCCCTCGGAGCTGATGGAGCTGCTGATCAGCCGCGTCTGGCGCGATCGCTTCGGCGGTTTCACGCGGGATCCCGTCTGAGCGGCGACCCCAGTGCCGACCGCGGAAGGAAGGGAAGACACATGGCCGGCGATCCGCTTCGCGCCCATCGGCTCGCCGTCGCGAGCGAGCGCCTGCTCGATCCGGACGCGCTCGAGTGGGCGCGCTGCCGGCCGCGAGAGGTGCCGCTCACGCCGGCGCCCGTGGTGCTGGTTCACGAAGTGTCGCCCTACGTCGCCGCCAGTACGGGTCACGGCCGGGTGGCACGGCTCGAGGCGCGCGCCGCCCACGACGGCGCGCTGCTCTCACTCCGCCTGGTGTGGCCGGACCCGACACGCGACGACCAGATCGCCGACCTCGACCGCTTTTCCGACGCCGCCGCCGTGATGTTCCCGTTGGCTCCCGGCGCGACTCCCTTCAGCATGGGCGCTCCCGACAAGCCGGTGAACGCCTGGCTGTGGCGCGCGGAAGCGGCGGAACCCTTCGACGTGTTCGCCGAAGGCTTCGCCACGAGTCGTCGCCGGCCAGCCAGCGCGAGCGAGCTGCGAACGGCCGCCCGTCACCGAAACGGCGCGTGGACACTCGTCTTCCAGCGGCCGCTCGCCACG
>JAGSPS010000235.1 GCA_018262315.1 Deltaproteobacteria bacterium
TTGTCCGGGTCGGACAACACCGCGTACGCCTCGGACGCCTCCTTGAACTTGTCCTCGGCGGCGGGGTCGTCGGGATTGCGGTCCGGGTGGTACTTCAGCGCGAGCGCGCGATACGCCTTCTTGAGCCCCTCGGCGTCGGCCGAGCGCTCGACGCCCAGGACTTCGTAGTAGTCGCGCTTCGCCACGGGCCGGAAACCTAGGCGGCGTCAGGGGAGAAGCAAGGCGGGCGCAGATCCGCGCGCATCGGCCCTACGAGCCGTCCGCCCCGCCCAGCGTCGAGTACAGCGACTCGGTCATCTTGTACGAGAGCGCCGTCAGGTCGTCGACCGCGAGGGCGATCTCCCCGGCGTCCTCGGTGAGCAGCGCGGCCTTCGCGCGGGCGAGGGCCGCCTCGATGGCGGCGCGGTCCTCGGCGCTGACGTGCTCGGCGTAGTCGGCGAGCGTCGACTCGGTGGAGTAGACGAGGCCGTCGCCGCGGTTGCGGATCTCGGCGAGCTCGCGGCGCTTCTTGTCGAGGTCCTTGTTGCTCTCGGCCTCTTCGCAGAGCTTGCGGATCAGCTCCTCGGACAGGCCGCTGCCGGCGGTGACCTTGATCTGCTGCGTCTTTCCAGTGCCGAGGTCCTTGGCCGAGACGTTGACGACGCCGTCGCTGTCGATGTCGAAGGTGACTTCGATCTGCGGGACGCCGCGCGGCGCGGGCGGGATGCCGACCAGTTCGAAGCGGCCGAGCGTCTGGTTGTCGGCCGCCATTTCGCGCTCGCCCTGCAGCACGTGGACGCGCACGACGTTCTGGTTGTCCTCGGTGGTCGAGAAGACCTGGCCCTTGCGCGTGGGGATCGTGGTGTTGCGCTCGATCATGCGCGTGAAGACGCCGCCCTGGGTCTCGACGCCGAGCGAGAGCGGCGTCACGTCGAGCAGCAGCACGTCGGCGACTTCGCCCTTCAGCACGCCGCCCTGGATCGCAGCCCCCGCGGCGACCGACGCCGAGCGAGAGCGGCGTCACGTCGAGCAGCAGCACGTCGGCGACTTCGCCCTTCAGCACGCCGCCCTGGATCGCAGCCCCCGCGGCGACCACCTCGTCTGGATTGACGCCTTTGTGCGGCGGCCTCCCAAAGATCTCCTGCACCTTCTCCTGCACGCGCGGCATGCGCGTCATGCCGCCCACCAGCACGACGTGGTCGATCTCGTCGCGCGAGAGGCCGGCGTCGCGCAACGCCTGCTCGCAGGGCTCGACGAGCCGCTCGATCAGGTCGGCGACGAGCGCTTCGAAGCGCTCGCGCGTGAAGCTGACGTTCAGGTGCTTCGGACCTGCCGCGTCGGCGCCGATGAAGGGCAGGTTGATCTCGGTGGTGGGCGTCGACGACAGCTCGTGCTTGGCGCGTTCCGCCGCCTCCTTGAGCCGCTGCAGCGCCATCTTGTCGGCGCGCAGATCGATGCCGGTCTGCTCCTCGAAGAACTTGATCAGGAACTCGACGATGCGCTCGTCGAAATCCTCGCCGCCCAGGTAGGTGTCGCCGTTGGTGCTGCGCACCTCGAAGACGCCGTCGCCGAGTTCGAGGATCGACACGTCGAAGGTGCCGCCGCCGAGGTCGAAGACCGCGATGCGTTCGCTCTCGCCCTTGTCGAGTCCGTAGGCGAGCGCCGCCGCCGTCGGTTCGTTGATGATGCGCAGCACGTTGAGTCCGGCGATGCGGCCCGCTTCCTTGGTGGCCTGGCGCTGGGCATCGTTGAAGTACGCGGGCACCGTGATCACGGCGTCGGTCACGACTTCGCCGAGATAGTCCGCCGCGGTTTCGCGCATCTTGGCGAGCACCAGCGCCGAGATTTCCTGGGGCGGAGCGAGTTTGCCGCCGACGCGCACCCAGGCGTCGCCGTTCGGTGCCGCCTCGACGCCGAAGCTGGCAACCTTGCAGAAGCGCTCGACTTCGGACGATTCGAGCTTGCGTCCGATCAGGCGCTTCACGGCGAACACGGTGCGCTCGGGGTTGGTGACGGCCTGGCGCTTGGCGATCTGGCCGACCAGCTTCTCGCCGGTGTCGGTGAACGCCACCATCGAGGGCGTCGTCCGCGCGCCTTCGGCGTTCGCGATGATCTGGGGCGCGCCGCCCTCCATGAGTGCGACGCAGGAGTTGGTGGTCCCGAGGTCGATCCCGATGACCTTGCCCATTCAGCCGCCGCTCCCCGTTTCGCGAATCACCGCCGGGGCGCGATTGCTTCGGGCCCCGGACTCAGCCGGACTCGTCCGCCTTCTTCTCGGCATCCGCGGGCGGTTTCGAAACCACCACGCGCGCCGGTCGCAACAATCGTCCCCGCAACTGGTAACCGGGCTGGAATACCTGCACGACGGTATTGGCGGGGACCGTTCCGTCGGGCAACTGCGCCATCGCCTCGTGCAGCGCGGGGTCGAAGGGTTGGCCGTGGGCCTCGATGGGAACGACACCGTGACGCGCGAGCACGGCAACGATCTCGCGCAACACGAGTTCGACCCCTTCGAGGAGTCCTTCCTGGCCCCCCTCCCCACCCTGGCGGGCGTGGTCGATGGCGCGCTCGAGGTTATCGACCGAGGGCAGCAGCTCCTTGACGACATTCTGGTGTCCGAAGAGCAGCGCCTCTTCGCGTTCTCGCAGACTGCGCCGGCGCGCGTTCTCGAAGTCGGCGGCGAGCCGCAGATGGCGGTCCTTGAGCTCGGCAAGCTCGCGCTGTGCCTCTGCGAGCGCGGCTTCCAGCTCTTCCCGGGCGGCTCCGCCGACGCCCGCTTGGGGCGTGGCGCGCTCGGCGGCGCGCGCGTCATGCGACGCCTCTGCCTCGCGCATCGCTTCTTCGAGTTCAGTGCTCGGCCCGAGGTTGCCCTCGGAGGACTCCTCGGCCAAGCCTTCCCAGCCTTCGCTACCGGGATCCCTGCCTTCTTCGCTCACGGGAGGAGTCGCTCCGTCACCAGGGTTCCGAGATAACGAACCAACGCGACGACGCGCGGGTAGTCCATGCGCCGCGGTCCGATTACACCGAGTACGCCGAGTGGAGCGCCGTGCGAGCCATAGGGCGCCGCGACCAGCGCCAGCCGGCAGAATTCGGGCTCGTCGAGTTCCTCGCCGAACGCCACGCTCACACTCTCGGTCTCATGATCCAGAGGGCCAGGCGCTGCGCGCCCTGCGTGATGATCCAGAGGGCCAGGCGCTGCGCGCCCTGCGTGATGATCCAGAGGGCCAGGCGCTGCGCGCCCTGCGGTGATCATCTTGTGCAGGATGCGCAGCAGCGACTCCTTGGCCTCGATCGCGCCAAAGAGCTGCTTCACGCGAGAGGGATCCTGGAACTCGGGCTGGTCGAGCAGCGCGAGCCGCGTCGCGATCACGAGGTCGCCGGGCTCGCTCTCGTCCTGCGCTTCGAGCGCCCGCCAGCCGAGCCAGAGCGCGCGCTCGAGCACCGTGTGTGCCCGCGTGCGCAGCGCGCCGACCTCGCGCGCCAGCGCGTCGCGCACCTGCGCGAGCGTCTTGCCTGCGAGGTGTTCGTTCAGCGCGGCAGCGAGCCGGTCCAGCTCGGTCTGGTCGCCGCTCTCCTCGTCTTCGAGCACGCGCCGCAAGGCGGACCCCGTCTGGGAGACCAGCACCGCGAGCACGCGCGAAGTCGAGAGCCGCACCAGCGCGACGTGACGCAGCACGAGACCCGCTTCGCGCGGCGCGACGACGAAGCCGAGCTGTCGCGTGCGGTTCGAAAGCAGCATCGACGCATTCTGGATCACCGCGTCGGGGCCGAGCGCGCCGACGCTGCCCGCGAGGTCGCGCCGCTCGTACTCGTCGAGATCGCGCGGGACCAGATGTTCGAGGAAGCAGCGCAACCCGCTGGCGGTCGGAACGCGGCCTGCCGAGGGATGCGGCTTCTCGACGAGCCCCAGCTCGGCGAGTTCAGCCATCGTGTTGCGGATCGAGGCGGCCGAGAGCGAGACGGGCAGGATGTGCGAGACGGACCGCGATCCAACGGGTGCGGCTTCGCCCACGTAGCTCGCGACGATTGCGCGCAGCACGAGGGTCTGGCGCTCGCTCAGCTCCGGAACCGTTTCGCCGGCCGTCGAACCGAACATCGAATACACGCAAGCCCCCGATCCTAGAAGGGAGTTAGCCGACGGGGCTGGGGGCTGCCAGTTGCGGCGCTCACACGAATCGCAGGAAGACGGAGTCGGAGAGAAGGAGGCCACGCGGCGTCAGGCGGAGACTGTCCGCTCGTGCGGAGTCCTCGACCAGCAGACCCGCCGCGACGAGTTCGTCGATGGCCGCGTTCCAATAGGCGCGCGGCGGTGCGCCGAACTCGGCGGCGAACGACGCCGCATCGAGGCCTGCCGCGGTGCGCAGCGCGAGGAATGCCGCTTCCCCGCGCGCAGTGCGCGCGTCGAGGCGCTCGGGAGGATCGAGTGCGCCCGGTTCGCCCGCGCCAATGCGGGCGAGCCAGAGATCGAGATCGCGCGCGTTGGCGCGCCGTGCGCCGAACGGCGCGCCCGCGCGCGGCGCTTCGTTCGACCACGCGCCCGGCCCGATGCCGAGCACCGGGCGTCGCTGCCAGTAGCGCTGATTGTGACGCGACTCGAAGCCAGCGCGCGCGTAGCTGGAGACCTCGTAGCGCGCGAGCCCGGCGGCGGCGAAGCGCTCCGCGACGCGCTCGAGCATCGCAGCCACGTCGTCCTCCTCGGGCAGCGCGAGCCGCCCGCGCTGCACCGCGCGCTCGAACGGCGTGCCTTCCTCGAGCGTGAGCGCGTACGCCGATGCGTGTTCGGGAGCGCAGGCGAGGAACGCGTCGAGATCGGCGTCGAGATCCGCACACGTCTGCGCCGGCGCGGCGAAGAGCAGATCGAGCGAGAGGTTCGCGAAGCCGGCGTCGCGCGCCGCGGCGACGGTCGCCCTGCCCGCTTCAGCGCGATGTGCGCGGCCGAGCCGCTTCAGCGTCGCGTCGGCGAACGACTGAACGCCGATCGAGAGCCGGTTCACGCCGGCCGCGCGGAACGCCGCGAGGCGTGCGCGCTCGGTGGTGCTCGGATTCACTTCGAGCGTGATCTCGAGCGCGGCGCCCGTCGCGGGAAGCGCCGCCCGCACCGCGTCGATCACGCGCGCAACCGACTCGGCGCGCAGACGCGACGGCGTACCGCCGCCGAAATAGAGCGTGGCCAGTCGCGACGCACCGAAGAGCGGGAGCCGGCGCCCGAACTCGGCGATCAGCGCGGCGACGAAGGCGTCCTCGCGGTCGCGCGCCAGCACCGGCGCGCGCACCACCGCGAAGTCGCAATACGGACAGATGCGCTCGCAGAATGGGACGTGGACATAAACGCCCAACTCATGATGACGCTCCGCGGCCGGACGGCCGCTCGCCGAACACGGGTCAGGCGATGCGGTGGATTGCGGGGGGCAACTCATGATTTCCGCTCCGCGGCCGGACGGCCGCTCGCCAAACACGGGTCAGGGGGAGTTCTCTGGTTCGCGCAGGAGCAGCGTAGCTAGCTGGGGCTACTCCTACGGCTATGCTGCGCGACCTTGAGTTCGCTGCCGCTCCATCACGACGTGCTCCCGAACGGCCTCGGTCTGCTGCTGCGCGAGTCGCATCTGGCGGCGGTCGCGGAGTTGCAGATCTGGGCGAAGGTCGGTTCGGCCGACGAGCGCGCGGGCGAAGCGGGGCTCGCGCACTTCCACGAGCACATGCTCTTCAAGGGCACCGAGAAGCGCGCTGTCGGCGAGATCGCGGGCGCGATCGAAGGCATCGGCGGCCGCATCAACGCCTACACGAGCTACGACACCACCGTCTATCACGCCACCGTTCCGGCGGCGGGACTCGACGACGCCATCGAGGTGCTCGTCGACATGGTGCGCCGCTCGCGCTTCGACCCCGACGAGATCGCGCGCGAGATCGAAGTGGTGCTCGAGGAGATCCGCCGCTCCGACGATTCGCCGCACAGCGTGTGCGCGGAGGCGCTCTTCGCCGCCGCCTACCGGGTGCATCCCTATCGCGCGCCGATCCTCGGCACGCGCGAGAGCGTGTCGCGCTTCGACCGCGAGCAGGTGCAGCGCTTCTTCCGGCGCTGGTACGCGCCCGACAACCTGCTCGTCGTGGCGTGCGGAGATTTCGAGGCGCCGGCGCTGGCGGCAAAGCTCGCGCGCGCCTTCAAAGGCGCCGAGCCCGCCAGCGCGCGCCGCGATCGCCCCATCGAACCACCGCAGCAGGGATTGCGCTCGCTGCTGCTGCGTCGTCCCTTCGAGCGCGCGACGCTCGAACTCGCCTGGCCCGCGGTCGGACTCGCGCACCCGGACACGCCGCACCTCGACCTGCTCGCGTTCGTGCTGGGCGAAG
>JAGSPS010000236.1 GCA_018262315.1 Deltaproteobacteria bacterium
CGCGTAGTCCTTGCCGGCCCAGAGGCCCCCGTTGCGGAACGGATCGTAGAGGCGATAGCGCGCCGAGATCAGCGTGCGCGCGATGTAGTCGAGACCGACCTTGTGCATCAGCGCCGTCGCGTCCGAATTGGAGGAGCGACGGATCATCCGTTGCAGCTGCCCGCGCGTCTCGCCGTCGAGCACCAGCCTGCCTTCGGATGCCTTCTGGAAGACGCCGAGCATCACGGCGATCTTGGGCAGGCTCGCCGCGTAGAGCATGGTGTCGCCGTTCAGCGCCGCGACACGCGGGTGCGCGAGGTCGGTGGTGTCGACGAGCGACACCGCGAGCTTCTTCTCGCGCAGCGCTTGCTCGAGACCCAGGTCGGCGATCGAGCGCGTGAGCGCTTCCTCGAGGTCAGGATCGAGATACTCCCAGAGCGGCGCGGGATCGCGAAGTTGCAGCTGATCCTTCAGACCGGCGCGCACGGGCGACGCGATGTCGGCCATCAGCGCGCCCTGCGCCGCCGCGCCGTTGCCGCCGGCGCGCGCGGCGGCAGGCAGCAGCGACGCTGCCACGAACGCGACCGCCAATCCCGTACTAGCCGTTCGTCTGAGCAAGCTCCCCGTTCCCCGAAAGATCATGGACACTGCCCCCCTCACGCTCTGCCCCGGCCATCCGCCCATGCTCCCGTGCCACCCAGACCGCCGCGACGAGCCACACGAGGGCGAGCGCGACGTTCAACATCAGATAGGTTCGGATGGACGCCGAGAATAGCTGAACCCCCAGCAGTACCGTAACGGCAGCCATGCCGTCTCCGGCGCGCACGAAGAGCGAATCGACCGTTGGCTTGCCCTTGAACGTGACGGACTGACTCATCGGCAACCAGAGCACGTGCCGGGCGGTGTTGTTGATCGAATAGTCCGTGGCGTTCACGGCCGCCTGCGTGGTGCGTACCACAGCGAGAAGCGGAAACACGACCATTGCGGAATAGGAGAGCATCGCGATCACCGGAAGCAGCAGGAGGAGTGCAGCAAAGCCGCCGTACTTCAGGATGCGCGACGCCACGACCGCCTGCAGCGCCAGCGCGAGCGCGTTCACCCAGAAGTAGAAGCCGCCGAAGAACGCCGTCGTGCCCTCCTTGACGAAGCTCTTGACGGCGTCACCCGCGAGTCCCTGCGCTTCCACCTGTCTCTGGATTGTCTCCTGCACGACCTGGAAGAGCTGGTTCTCGCCGTTGGTCTTGACCCAGTTCGTGATCAGCATGATGAGGCCGATCACGAGCAGATAGCGGGTGCCGAAGACCAGCCGCAGCGCGCCGCGGCGATCGGCCAGCGCCGATCCCCCCGCGATCGGGGCGCGCTTCGGCGCCGCCACACCCCCCTCCGTCACGTCCGCACGGCGCGTCAACCAGATCGACGCCGCGAGCGGCACGAGCGCCATCAGCAGCACGTGCTGGGTCGGGACGGTTCCCGAGGAGACCAGCTTCTCGAGCAGCAGCGAGCCCACCGCGGCTCCGGCCGTCGCGCCGATCGCGATCATCGGAAGCAGGCGGTTGCCGCGCTCTTCGCTGTAGAGGTCGGCCGCGAACGCCCAGAACTGCGCGACCACGAAGACGGCGAACATCCCCACCCAGAGATAGAAGGCGATCCCGATGTAGGGCAACGGGGAGAGCAGGAAGTTCGGCTGGAGCGCCCAGAACAGCAGCATGTTCAGCATGCAGAAGAGCGTCGCCCGCTCGATCAGCACCGCGCGCGGCCAACGTCCGACCAGCCGCCCGTAGCCCGCCACGACCGGAATCAGCAGCAAGCTCTGGCCGAACGCGGTGTACGCCCGCATTTCCAGCTTCGAAAGCCCGGTGACTCCCGAGACCGCGATCCACCCCTCGCGCAGCGGCTTGATGAAGTAGTAGGCGCACAGGATCAGGAAGACGTTCGCGAACATCAGCAGCGCCGTGCGCCCTTCTCCGGGCCGTACGTCGGTGAAAACGCGCAGCGCCCGCTCCACCCGGGAAAGGCGCGAGCGGTCGAAGTCGTTGGGCGCGATCGGGACCGTTGCGGACACGGACGGGCCTCGCGGCGGGAGCATGCGACTCGAGGGGGGCCGTTCAACATAGCCCGCAGCGCGGCGACTGCCCCGCCCTGCCCCTGCGTAACCTCTGCGATCGGCCGGCGGATCGGCTCGGGTCGAGAGCGGCTACTGCGCGGTCGCGAGCCCACGCAGCCGGCTCGTCAGCACCACCAGCGCGCTCGGACCATCGCCCGGTGCGATCTGCTTCTCGAGCGCCTGGATCTGGTCGAGCAGGACCCCGTGACGCTTCAGGAAGGCGTCCGCTGCTGCGAGCGGGTCTTCCGGCTTCGACGCGAGCACCGACTCGGTGAGCAGCCGCTGCAAGTCGAGCAGGTCGAAGCGCAGGTCGACCAGCACCATGCGGTCCCACAAGCCGCTGGCTTCGGCGTCGCGCAGGCGGCGGTGCGCCCAGTGGATACCGGCCCCTTCGCCGATGCGCGAGTAGACCCGCGCCGCGTCGGCGGGCGCGATCGGCAGCCGCTCGCTGAGCCGCAACACGTTGAGAGCGCGATCGGCGAGCGGGAGCATCGCGACGTCGCGCGCCAACTCGGGCGGAATGCCCTGTTGCGTCAGTGCGTCCTCGCGCTCCCGCGCCTGCGCCGTCTCGAGAGCGGAGAGGAACACGTCGATGTGCGCGCGCAGCTCGGCGAGACCGCTGCGGCGGCGCGCGATTGCCGCGGCGTCGAGCAGCGCGCCGCCGCTCTTCACCAGCAGGCGCGCGACGCTGCGCACGCCGCGGTCGACCTCCAACAACGCGTCGTAGACGGCTTCGCGCGGTACCGCCGCGCCGAGCGCGCACAGCGCCGTGCGGCGTTGCCCGATCTCGAGCAGATCCTCGGCGATCAGCAGCGCCGTCGCGACTTCTGGAATCGCGACGCCCAACTCCGCGACGAGCGACGGCACGAGCGCGGCGCCGCCCGCGTCGATCAGGCGGTTGGTGACGACCAGCGCCGTGATCTCGCGGCGCAGGCGATGTTCCCGCAAGGCGTCGGGCCAGGCGTCGCGAAAGGCGGGCGGGAAGTAACCGGCGAAGAGCGGTGCGAGCGCCGCCGCGTCGACCATCGCGTCCGTCGCCAGCGCACGCCGCGTCGCGAGCTTTGCGAGTCCCAGCATCACCGCCAGTTCGGGACGCACGAAGCCGCGTCCCTGCGCCGCGCGCGCGGCGACGAGCTTCTCGCCGGGAAGCCCCAGCGCCGCGGGATCGACGTCCGCTTCGTCACACAGCGCGAGCGCCGCGCGCGCGTACGACTGCGGTTCGCGGCGCGAGCGCCGTTCATCGAGCGAGAGCGCGAGCGCCTGGCCGCGGTTATGCGCGAGCACGCTCTCGCACGCGTCGGCCGACGCGCCGAACAGCGCCGCGTGTCGTTGCTCGGCGGAGAGCCGACCCGATCGCACCAACGGCGCCAGCAGGATCTTGTAGTTGACCTCGTGGTCCGAGAGATCGACGCCGCCCGAGTTGTCGACCGCGTCGGTGTCGATGCGCACGCCTGCGAGGCTCGCTTCGATGCGCGCCGCCTGCGTGAAGCCGAGATTGCCGCCCTCGGCGACGATCCGCGCGCGTAGCGCGCGGGCGTCGATGCGCACCGACTCGTTCGCGCGATCGCCGACGTCGGCGTTCGATTCGTGCGACGCCCGCACGTAGGTGCCGATGCCGCCGTTCCAGAGCAGGTCGACGTCGAGCGCCAGGATCGCGCGCACCAGGTCGTAACCCGAGATGCGGCCGGAACCGAGGCCGAAGCGCTCGCGCACGGCGGGCGCCAGATCGATCTGCTTCGCGGCGCGCGAGAAGACGCCGCCGCCGGCCGAGATCCGCGTCGCGTCGTAATCGGCCCAGCTCGACGTCGGCAGCTCGAAGAGGCGACGCCGCTCGTTCCACGAGAGTTCGGGGTCCGGGTCGGGATCGACGAAGATGTGACGGTGGTCGAAGGCCGCGATCAGCTTCGCCTTGCGCATCAGCAGCGCGCCGTTGCCGAATACGTCGCCCGACATGTCGCCGATGCCGGCGGTCGTGAAGACATCGCGTTCGGGATCGACGCCCAGTTCGGCGAAATGCTGCTTCGCACATTCCCACGCGCCGCGGGCGGTGATCGCGAACTTCTTGTGGTCGTAGCCCTCGGAACCACCCGAGGCGAAGGCGTCGCCGAGCCAGAAGTCACGCGCGGTCGCGATGGCGTTGGCGGCGTCCGACAGGTGCGCCGTGCCCTTGTCCGCCGCGACGACCAGATACGGATCGTCGCCGTCGCGCCGCACGACATTCGCAGGCGGCAGCACCCGACCGGTTGCGTCGAGGTTGTCGGTCAGGTCGAGCAGACTCGCGACGAAGACGCGGTACTGCTCGTCGGCGAGCTTTCGCGCTTCACTCGGAGAAAGCCCGGAGCGCTTCAAGACGAAGCCGCCCTTGGCGCCGACCGGCACGATCAGCCCGTTCTTCAACTGCTGCGTGCGCATCAGGCCGAGAACCTCGACGCGCAGGTCGTCGAAGCGATCGCTCCAGCGCAAGCCCCCGCGCGCAACCGGCCCGCCCCGCAGGTGGATGCCCTGCAGCTCCGCCGAGTGCACGAAGATCTCGCACAGCGGCCGCGGCGGCGCGATTTCGGGCACCAGCGCCGGGTCGATCTTCATCGCGATGCGGTGCGGCGGCTCCTGCTTTGCAAAGAAGTTCGTGCGCAGCGTCGCCAACACCAGCGCGTAGAGACCCGAGAGCGCGCGGTCTTCGTTCAGCGACGCGATGCGGTCGCGGTAGCCCTCGAAAGCGCGCTGCAACCGGGCTTCGCGAACGCTGCGTTCGGCTGCTTCGAGAGCGGGATCGAAGCGCGCCGCGTGGAGCTGCACGAGCAGCCGCACGGCCAGCGGGTTCTCGAGCAGCACCGAGCGCAGGAACGGGCGCGTGAGGCTTCCCTGGATCTGGAGGAAGTATTCGAGATAGGCGCGCACGCAGTCGATCTCGCGCCACGCGAGACCGGCGCCGAGCACGAGCCCGTTCAGCGGATCGCTCGCGACGGCGCCGAGTAGCACGGCGCGGATCGCGTCGCCGAGGCGTTCCGCAATCGCATCGAGGTCGTCCTGCGTCGCGCCGAGCGGCAGCACGCGCAGCGTGGCGACCCGCGCGGGCGGCCGATCCAGCGGTGTGACGCGGAGCTGCTGCGCGTCGATCACGCGGATGCCGAAGCCGTCGATCACCGGCAGCAGGTCGGAGAGCAACAGCGGCGGCTCGGGCAGGAAGATGTCGAGCGTGCTGAACTCGCGTTGCGCGCCGTCGTGGTCGAAGTAGAGGGCGAAGTGCGGCGCGC
>JAGSPS010000237.1 GCA_018262315.1 Deltaproteobacteria bacterium
CCAAGGGGCACTCGCCATGCCGTATCGCGTGATCCAGTGGGCCACCGGCAACCTCGGCCGCGCCGCGATCGAAGGCATCGTCTCGCATCCGGAACTCGAACTGGTCGGCTGCTGGGTCCACGCGGCGGAGAAGGCCGGGCGCGACGCCGGCGAGCTCGCCGGGATCGCGCCGCTCGGCGTGCGCGCGACGAACGACGCCGACGCACTGCTCGCGATGGACGCCGACTGCGTGCTCTACAGCCCGCTGCTCGCGAAACCGCGGGACGTGATGCGCATCCTCGAGTCCGGCAAGAACGTCGTGACGCCGCTCGGCTGGTTCTTCCCGGATCGCACGAGCGCGAGCGTCGCGGAACTCGAGGCCGCGTGCCGGCGCGGCGGCGTGACACTGCACGGTACCGGCATCCACCCCGGTGGCATCACCGAGCGCTTCCCGCTGATGATCTCGGCGCTCTCGCGCAACATTCGCCACGTGCGCGCGGAAGAGTTCTCGGACATCCGCTCCTACGCGGCGGTGGACGTGGTGCGCGACGTGATGCTCTTCGGAAAATCACCCGGCGAGGCGGCGAAGAGTCCGATGCTGCGCATCCTGGGCGGCGGCTTCGAGCAGTCGATCCGCATGATCGCGCACGCCCTGGGTTTCGATCTCGATCCGACGACGCGCACGCAGCACGAGATGGCGGTGGCGACGGCGCCGATCGAGTCGCCGGTGGGCACGCTCGCGCCCGGCAGCGTCGCGGCGCAGCGTTTCAGTTGGCAGGGCACCGTGCGCGGCGAGCCGGTCGTCACCGCAGCGGTGAACTGGCTGATGGGCGAGCAGCATCTCGACCCGCCGTGGAGCTTCGGGCCCCGTCCCGAGGAACTTCGCTCGCCTTCGGCTCGCGGTGCGCCGTCGGCGGCTTTCGGCGAGCGCTTCGAGATCGAGATCACCGGCGACCCGCCCGCGAAGGTCACTTTCCACGGCTTGCACCCGACCGACCTGCGCGCCGCGCAGAAGCGCAATCCGGGCATCGTCGCGACGGCGATCCACTGTGTCTCCGCGATCCCATTCGTGTGTCGCGCCGAGCCGGGAATCGCCAGCTATCTCGACCTGCCGCTCGTACACGGTCGCGCGGATGCGTCCTTGGCGAGGCCGCGATGAGCGATCTGCTGCCCGAAGGCGAGAACGCCCGGCGCGCGGTGCGCTGGATCTCCGAGCAGCTGCGCGAGCAGCCGGAGCGGCCAGTGATGGCGCTGCTCGATCAGGCGATGCTGCGCTTCGACCTCTCACCCGCGCAGTGCGAGCGGCTGGTCGAGTTCTATCGCGGCGCGGGCGCGAAGCGCGGCGCGTGACGCGCGCGTCACGCGATCGGCTCGCCCATGGGAGAACGGAGAAAGGGGACGGTCCTCCTCATGGACGGGGCGGGGAGAAAGGGGACACACATGGTCCCAGGTGTGTCCCTGAACTCCACCGCCAGTCCACGTCGAGGACCGTCCCCTTTCTCCTCCGCGCGACGGCGCGATTTCCGCTCCGTTGGTTAGGCTTGCACTTCGACCGCCGCGAAAGGACACCGCCATGTTGCGCAATCTCGGAATCACTCTGGTCGTGCTGCTCGCCCTCGCGGGCGCCGGCGTGTGGTGGGCGAGCCGGCATCTGGTCGCGGCGCCGGCGGCTCCGCCCGAACTTGAGCGCGTCGCGGATCCGGGTTCGACGCGCACGCTGCCTGGCGGTGGCGACGTGGTCGGCTACCTCGGTCGCTACGGGAGTCACGTCTGGCTTGGCATTCCGTACGCGCTGCCGCCGGTAGGCGAGCGGCGCTGGCGCGCGCCCGTGGCGCCGGCAGCGTGGAGCGGCACGCGCGAGGCGCTCGCCTTCGGCAACCACTGCCCGCAGTTCGCGAGTCCGTTCGGGGGCGTGTCGGACGTTCCGGCCGGCGCCGTCAGCGGCAGCGAAGACTGCCTCTACCTGAACGTGTACGCGCCGCGCATGGAACGCGCCGCCGCAGTGCAGGCGAAGTTGCCCGTGCTGATCTGGATCCACGGCGGCGGCAACGTCATCGGATCGTCGAACTTCTACGACGGCGGGCGCATGGCGCAGACGCACGACGTGGTCGTCGTGACGCTCAACTACCGGCTCGGCCCGCTCGGCTGGTTCCGCCACGCCGCGTTGCGCGAAGGCGCGACACCCGACGAGCAGTCGGGCAACTTCGCCACGCTCGATCTCATGCGCGCCCTCGCGTGGGTGCGCGACGACATCGCCGGCTTCGGTGGCGATCCGGGCAACGTCACGATCTTTGGCGAGTCGGCCGGCGGAACCAACGTGTTCACGCTGCTGCTCTCGCCGCTCGCGAGTGGTCTCTTCCAGCGCGCGATCGTGCAGAGCGGCGGTACCGGGATGGATTCGCTCGCCGAGGCGGAGCACTTTCGCGACGACCCCGAGCCGGGGCACGCGCGCTCTTCGAACGAGGTGCTGACGCGGCTTCTCGTAGCGGACGGCAAGGCGGCGGATCACGCTGCCGCGAAGACGCAGCTCGAGTCGCTTCCCGCCGCCGAGGTTGCGAGCACGCTGCGCAGCAAGACGCCCGCGCAGCTCTTCGCCGCATACGAGCGCGACGTGGACGAAGGTCTGCTCGACATGCCGCGCGTCTTCGCCGACGGCGTCGTGTTGCCGGCCGATGATCCACTCGAGCGACTCGCGCGACCGGACGGATGGAATCGCGTTCCGGTGATCGCCGGTACCAACCACGACGAGAACAAGCTCTTCCTGTTCATGAATCCCGCGCACGTGAAGCGCTGGTTCGGCGTCGTGCCGCAGGTCAGGCAGCCCAATCTGTATCTTGCGACCGCCGACGCACAGAGCGCGATGTGGAAGGCGACCGGCGCCGACGGTCCCGCTGTCGCGATGTGGAGTACGCAGCCGAACGTCTTCGTGTATCGCTTCGATTGGGACGAAGAGCCGAGCCTGCTGGGCATCGACCTGGGCACTTATCTCGGCGCCGCGCACGGCTTCGAGATCCCCTTCGTGTTCGGTCACTGGGATCTCGGCAAGCAGGGGAGTGTGATCTTCAACGACGCGAACCGGCCCGCTCGCGAGGCGCTCAGCGAACAGATGATGTCGTATTGGGCGAACTTCGCGTGGACGGGGGATCCCGGTCGCGGTCGCGCGGGCGACCTGCCGGCCTGGAGCGCCTGGGACGGCCGGCCGGGCGCGCACAAGTACATGATCCTCGACACGCCCAACGGAGGTGGCGCGCGCATGGGATCCGAGGCAGTGACGCCAGAGAGCGTTATCGCGTCGGTCGACGCCGATCCGCGCCTCACCTCGCAGCGCGACCGCTGCTTCGTCTACCACGAGCTGGCTCGCTGGTCGCGCGGCTTCACCGAAGCCCAATACGCCACCGCCGGCCGCGAAGGCTGCGCCCCCTTCCCGTGGTGACGAGAAGGGGGACGGTCCTCCAAATGGACTGGCTGTGGAGTTCAGGGACACACCTGGACCCACGTGTGTCCCCTTTCTCCCCGGCCCGTCCATGACGAGGACCGTCCCCTTTCTCCGGTCGGATTCGTTGGTGGTGTTTGGGGCGACGGGGGATCTCGCGTTCAAGAAGATCTTTCCGTCGCTGCACGCGATGGCGCGACGCGGGCGACTCGACGTGCCCGTCGTGCTGGTGGGTCGCGAGGAGCTGCCGCTCCGGCAACTGGTCGCACGCGCGCACGAGAGCATCGAGACGCACGGCGGCGGCGTCGACGAGACGGCCTTCGCGACGCTCAGCCGCGCGCTGCGCTACGTCGGCGGCGACTACGCGGGCGATCGCTTCTACGAATTGCTGCGCAGCGCACTCGACGGCGCCGAGCGCCCGCTCTTCTACCTGGCGATCCCACCGAGCGCGTTCCCTACCGTCGTCGACGGGCTCGGTCGCTCCGGGTGCGCGGCAGAAGGCGCGCGCATCGTCGTCGAGAAGCCATTCGGCCGCGACCTCGCCTCCGCGGTCGATCTCAATCGCACGCTGCACCGACTCTTCCCCGAGTCGGCGATCTTCCGCGTCGACCACTTCCTCGGCAAGGAGCCGGTGCTGAACCTGCTCTACTTCCGCTTCGCCAACTCGTTCCTCGAGCCGATCTGGAACCGCCACCACGTCGAGCAGGTGCAGATCACGATGGCGGAGAGCTTCGGCGTGCAGGGGCGCGGCAAGTTCTACGAAGAGGTCGGTGCGATTCGCGACGTGGTGCAGAACCACCTGCTGCAGGTGGTCGCGCTGCTGGCAATGGAGCCACCGACCAGCGGCTTCGCGGATGCGATCCGCGACGAGAAGGTGAAGGTGCTGAAGGCGATCCACCCGCTCTCGCCCGAGCAGCTCGTGCGCGGCCAGTTCCGCGGCTACCGCGACGAACCGGGCGTGGCGACCGACTCGCAGGTGGAAACCTTCGCCGCGCTCTCGCTCGAGATCGACTCGTGGCGCTGGGCCGGCGTGCCGTTCCTGATTCGTACCGGGAAGTCGCTGCCGGTCACCGCGACCGAAGTGCGTGTCACGCTGCGACGCCCGCCGCAGCACGTCTTCGCCGGCATCGAAATGGAGCGGGGTCTGCCGAACTACCTGCGCTTCCGCCTCGGGGCCGACGCCGAGATCGCGATCGGCGCGCGCACCCGCAAACCCGGCGACGACCCGCGCGACGGCATCGCCGGCGAGACCGTCGAACTCTTCGTCTGCGCGAACCGCGGCGAAGGACTCGAGCCCTACGAGCGGCTGCTCGGCGACGCGATGGAAGGCGACCCGACGCTTTTCGCACGACAGGACGAAGTGGAAGAAGGCTGGCGCATCGTCGATCCACTGCTCACGGCGTCTTCGCCCGTGCACCTCTACGAACCGAAGAGCTGGGGGCCGAGCGAAGCGGAGGCGCTGGCGCCGGGCGGATGGCACGTGCCGGGACCGCCGCAGTGTGTCTGAGCGTCGCTTTCTTCCGGGCCGCGGACCGCGCGCGTCGCCACCAAGCAGCGAGCCGCAGGCGAGCGAAGTCACTCCTCCAGGCGGTCCCCGCTCACCAAAGGCGCGGCGGCTTCCGCTGGCAGCTCCAGGCGCCTTCGAGGCGCTCGGGCTCGGCGCCCGGCTCTACCGCGTCCTCGTCCACCTCCTCCTCGTAGGGCGGGCTGTAGGCGCACTGCACCCAAAGCGGCCCCGAGAATTCCAGCAGGAACGAGTCGCCGAGATCGGTGTAGGTGAAGACTTCCTCGTCCCAGTCGAGCCAGCCGATGTGGGGCTCCTCGATCACCGGGAGCTGTTTCGGCACGAGCGCGGCGAGGTCGCTCGGGTAGACGTCCTGCTCGGCGTGATAGCGCTCGATGGCGTCGATCA